>JBBQDF010000381.1:0-3605 GCA_038319475.1 Thermoanaerobaculia bacterium | reverse complement strand
CTGGCGTCCAGTACGGTCGGCAGAGGCTGTCGCAGCCCCGCCGAAAATCGGCGCGTTTCAGACTCCGCTCCGAAGGAGACTGCCACGACCGGCGCAGAGCCCGCTCCTGCCTGCGCCGATGTGATTTCGTCCAGCTCGACCCGGCAATACCGGCAGTTCGGGCGGAAGAAGACGAGCAGGTATTTCCGGCCCCGTAGGAGCTCCGACGAGGCGACTCGCCCATCGAGTGTTTGTGCTTCGAAGAAAGGCGCCGGATCCCCGACTGCTATGACCCGGCCCCAATCCCCCCGCCGCCCCGCCCACAAGGTCAAGCCGACGGTCGCGGCGAAAACGCCAGCGAGCACCGATCGACCGACTTTCCGACGGGTCCACTTGACCATCAGCGATCCCTCTGACGAGATATGGCGGAGTGCCAAAAAACCTTTCGTCTGGGAAACAAGGAGGTTAGGGGGGGTCCGAAAGGGAGGTCTGAAACTTCCTCGAAGGCTGCATGGGAGCGAGCTCGCGACACCTTGACGACGTCGTTGCGGCGGACGGACTCGCCACAGGAACGCGGACGAAGCTTGCAAATTTGCACGGTCCGGCCCGAGGCTGCAATGTTCCAGGGGAGTCCCAATTTCCCGCGGTACGGTTCACGTGCATTCGAGACTCTCCGTGCTTTTATCGTCTGCCATCTGCGAGACGTTCCCCCACGGCACGCGTGTGTCGCCGTTTTCCGGGCTCCCGCCCATCCCGGGGGGCGCCCCGCTCGTCGATCTGGATCAATGCCTGCCCTATCTGCGGTTCGATTCGAATCGATTTCATTCCTGTCGCGGCCGCGCACGCCCCAATGCAGCGTTCGAGCTGCAGTCGGACCCTGTGGGCCCGGATCCAGAGCGCGTTCATGGGGATCGCGAGCCGATCCGCTAAAGCTCGCCGATTCTCAACTTTTTTCCCCGCGACCCCCTGGTAGTACGCCAGGATCAGCTCCCGAGAGCTCGGCGAAAGCGCTAAGAGGCAGCGGTCGAGGCACTCGGACCGCTTCAGTTCCCGATCCGCGACCGGATCCCGTTCAGCCCGACCGGCTGCAGCCGTTCCGGAGAGTTCGCGAATCGCTTCGCGGCGGCGAAAGTCTTCGGACCGCTGCTCTCGGAGGATGTTCCGCGCGACCCCGTGGAAGTACGCCCCGGGGTCCAGTCCGCGGTCGACTGTGCCCTCCGCGAGCTTATGAGCCACGCGGTCGATCGTTTTATCGGCCAGATGGTCTGCGACGGGCTGTCCGCGCCATTCGAAGAACCGGATGAGCTTGCGGCGGATCCGTTCGTAGGCTTCTCCGGCCAGATCCCGATCACGGTCCAGCCAGTCGAGGAGCCGCCCGAATCCCTCGGGCAGGTCGTCGGCCGCCGCCCGGAGCTTTCGCCCCGCGACGCGACCGTTCCGCGGATCGCTCACAACGGGCGGTGGGAGGCCATCATCAGGCTGGCTCCCGAAAATCGATCAGGTGGGGATTTCTCAGAAGCGAGAGGAGGAACACGTCTTGGGAGCGTCATCGGCATCGCCTGCCGACAGAGGGTGCCATCCGCGGCTTACGGACCGTCACGTAAGCACTCTCAACCGCGGGTGAGCGGACTCGGTCTCTTCGTCGCCCGCTGCGTTGAAACGGACACGACCATCGAGTCCCCTGACGTTCCGTATGCTGGCGCATGAGTCTGTCCGTCGTCCGTCTGCCCGTTAAGGAAATGAGCGCTTGTGCAGGCCGCGACCCCCCACTGAGACGAAACGCTGAATTCATCGATCCCCCCGGCCGGTCCAGCCGCTTATCCGGTTGAGACCCTTCGACTCCTATTGTCGCGAGCCAGAACTCCGACAAGATGAGAGGAAAGAGACTTGAATGGCATTGCATGCGTACGGTTTCCTGGAATCGGACAAAATCCGGCTTCCAGCTGGGCGCGAGAGGCCCTCGCGGAAGGCGGCGGCGGACTATGCAAGCCTCGCAAAGCGCCCTGGCCCTCGGTGGATCGCGCTTGCGGCCTCCAAACCCAGCGAGGAGGTTCGAGAAAGCTTCGAGACGCCGTGGCCGTCCCGGCCGACCCGAGAGTCATCTGATTCGAAGGATTCCAGTTCCGGAACGATCTGAACCCGGGCCGGCACTCATGGATCGGAATTCATGCGGCGAGCTGCCCAAGGTCACCCTCTGGCGGTGAGCGTGAATGGGGACACGAGCGTTCGCAGCCGGCAGGAGCCGACGCCTTCCGGCTAACAGGCTGCTGAAAAAGGATGTGGGATGGCGTTGCGAGCGTCGCGGGGTCGGATGCAAGGCGCCGCGATGAAGGCGATGCAGTTCGCATCCGTCGCCGGACAACGGCGACACAAGCCTGCCCAGCCTGTACGTCAAGCAGACGGCGCGGCGCAGGAGCGTCATGCCCCCGTCCCGGCCGGTAATCTCGACCGATAGAACATGAGAACCGCGCGGCAGCGGCGGGAGGGGGCAGCCGAACCCCGCGCGGTCGGACTCGGAAGTTTCGGATACACGGCAGCCACTCCCGGAAACGGCTGGCCGGTGAGGCACTCGACCGGAGGGGCGTCTGGAACGGAGAGAACGGCCCGGGCGATTCCCGAATCGTCGAGCGCCCAACCGAACGCCCAGTAGCCGCCCTTGACGACCTCTCCCTCGCGGGGGCGCTCGACTACGCCGATAGCGGCGGCAAGCCCCAGCTCGAGGTCGGTGATCTGCCGCAGAACCGCCGCGGGAGACGGAACAGGGTCAGCAGTCGCCGGCGCGTCGAAGGCAGGCGGGCCGGCGAGGCGGAAGACGTAGTCTCGAAACTCCGTTCCCGGCCGCGGAAACGAGGCGAGGGGGACGAGTTGGCCGCCGGCGATCCCGCTGCCAACGCCCGAAAGGTATTTGCGGCGGTCGTCGTCGGAGGTTTCCGTGGGATGAAACAGGAGCACCGACGCACCGAGCTCCCGCATCGTGTCTCCCACACGCGCTCGTCCACGGCGGGGCCGGAAAGCAGCGACTGCATCCGGAGATAGGGGGGAGGCGCGAAGCCGGAGTAGCCGTTCAAGAGCGGCGGGTCGATCAGCGTGAACTCCCGCTGGTAAAAGAAGTCGCGAATACCCTGCTCGACCTCGGAGCGGACCCGGAGCACCGCGTGCTGCTGGGACGAGCGCATCCAGAGATGCCGCAGGTTCATCAGGAAGTCGACGCCGTGCTCCTTCGGGCTGATCGGATACCCCTCCGAAGCGCCGATGATCTCGACGGACTGCACCGCCATCTCGTAGCCGCCGGGCGCGCGCTTCTCCTCGCGCACGGTCCCGGTGAGCCGCAGCGAGCACTCCTGCGACGCCCGCTCGGCGGTCTCCCAGACCTCCGGAGGAACCTCCGCCTTCGGAACGACGGCCTGGAGATACCCGGTTCCGTCCCGGAGGATCAGGAACTGGATCTTGCCGGAGGACCGCTTGTTGTACAGCCAGCCCTGTACTGTCGCCGGGCCCGGAGATTTCTCGCCGACGTGCGAGATCGCGATGGTGTCCATGAAGAGCGCGCGATTATAGGTCAGCGATCGACGCCGACCGATCTCCCGGTCGAGCCTGGCCCCGCCGGCAACAGTGGCCGCCGACCG
>JBBQDF010000380.1:0-3610 GCA_038319475.1 Thermoanaerobaculia bacterium | reverse complement strand
GCCGGCGTGGCTCGATACGAATTTTGTTCTCTCGATCTTGGCGCAGCGGCGCGGAGCCGCTGTTCGCGCCTACGTCGCGCTGATGGCCAGAGGAGCTCCCGGAGCCGGCTACGACCATGTAAAGACGTTCGCTCAGGTCATCCGAGGAGATGAGAAGTTTGCTGCCCAGGTCGCTAAACTTGCGCCCGATCCGGAAGTCGTCGTGCGGTCGCTCACTCCGGAGCGCGTAGCGGGGTTGGCGGCGACCGCCCTAGGAGTGTCGCCTGACCACCGCTCCGATTGGCGGCTACGAGCGATCACCGGCTACGTTGGAAGACAGCGAGGGCGGATACCTTTGACGAAGACGGCAGCATATTTTGGAAAGCACGGAACAACTCTCGTCCGCGATGTCCGCCGTCTGGAAGCCGAGCTCGTGGAGAAGAGCTCAACCCGTCAACTCGTCGAGTCCGTCGGAGCGCACCTCGGCAACGCAGGGATTCAGCGTTGATCCCATTTCCGCCCGGGTGCGCCTTCATGGTCCACTGCGCTCGTCGTGATCGTAACGGAGCGATACGGGGTACGAATCAGGATTTCTGACCGACGCAGGCCGCCCCGGCAGAGTAGCCTCCCTCTCCCGGAAGGAGAGGGCAGGTGAGGGGGAGCCCACATCCCTGCGATCGTTTACCTCTAGGATGAGCTGTGGTTTCTTCCCGGCTGGAGCACGTGCGCGAAGCCCTCGTCGCGACGTCGATCGGCGTGGCCGTCGTGTTCCTCATGTTCTTCGGCCGGGCGCAGGCGTTCAGCTGGCGGCTGACCGGATACGGCGCGCTCATCGGTCTCTCGATCTTCGTCTGCTGCCGTTTCCTCTATTCGCTGGTGGGCGAACCGCTCAACCGGCGCGAGGTGTTGCCGCGTTCCGCCGTCGCGGCGGCCGTCTTCTTCGTCGGCGGGCTCCTGGGATGGACGGTTGCGACACTTCTCTCCCAGCTCACCGGCCTGACGCGGTTCCACCTCGAGAGCGGGGATCTGGTTCTCGCGCTCGCGATCGGCGGGTCGCTCGGCGCCGCCACCGGGCTCGTCTTCTATACGTTCGGGCTCATGCGCACCCGGCTCGAGGCGAGTGTCGAGAGGCTGAAGGAGGCGGAGTTCGCGGAGAAGGAGCTGGAGCTCGCGCGCCTGATCCAGCAACGCCTCCTCCCGCCCGGCGAGCTCGAGGAGGAGTCCTTTCGAGTCTCCGCGAGAACCCTCCCCGCGCGATTCGTCGCGGGAGACTTCTACGACTTCTTCCATGAACGAGACGGGACCCTCGGCATAGTCGTCGCGGACGTTCTGGGGAAGGGGATTGGAGCGAGCCTCATCATGGCGTCCGTCAAGGCCGTCGTGCCCTTTCTTTCGGTCGGCCGCACGGCGGCCGAAACTCTGATCGAGCTGAACCGAAAGCTGACCGCCGAGCTGGCCTCGCGAGAGTTCGTAGCACTGTGCTTTGCGAGGCACGACCCGCGCACGGGCCGCCTTGAGATCGCCAACGCCGGCCTGCCAGACCCGTACCTGGTCCGGAACGGCAAGGTCGTGGCCTGGAGCGTCCCTGGCCCCCGGCTCCCTCTCGGCGTCCGCTCGCCGATCGAGTACCAATCGTCCACGGTGATTCTCGCCCCCGGTGACCTCGCGCTCTTCGTGACGGACGGCCTGCCGGAAGCGATTACACCGGGGGGCGACCCATTCGGTTACGAAGCCCTCGCGCAGGCCGTGGGCGAAGCGGCGAGTCGCGACGGAAGCATGGTCGACCACCTCATCGAGTCGGTCCGAGCAGCGACGTCGGCGACTCTGGAGGACGACTGGACGGTTCTGCGCCTGCAGCAGCTTTCGAGAAACGCGAGTAACTGCGGCTGAGTCGGAAACCTTCAGGCCCACCCCCTCTCCCGTCGTGTTCAGCCCGGACAGATGGTGGACAGGGAGAGGGCAGGGGTGAGGGGCAATCCAGATCAGACTGACGTCATTCTCCGTGGAAGAGGCATGAGTTCATTCCCATCGCGGTCTTGCTGCCGCCG
This sequence comes from Thermoanaerobaculia bacterium, assembly GCA_038319475.1. Lineage (GTDB taxonomy): Bacteria > Acidobacteriota > Thermoanaerobaculia > UBA5066 > Gp7-AA6 > JALYUA01. The sequence continues at coordinate 1,583 of JBBQDF010000380.1, read as the reverse complement.
CCGCACTCGGCGGCTGCCGCGCGTCTCGCCCGGAGCCGACGGCCTCCGAAAGACACGACGCTCCCGTCACGATCGGATCGGGCGTTCCGCTCTGCTACCTCGTTTGCTGATTTCACCCCCTATCTCCAGCGCCTTGATGACAAAGGCTTCGTCGCCGCGGCGGGGCTGCGCCCGCGCGATGAAGGCCGGCCCGCACGATCCGGCGGTCCGCGGTGCCCGAGGGTAAACGTGCGGGCTGGCATGGAGGGTGCTAGGTTTTTTCTGAATGGATGACCCGCGCATGGATGACCGATTGCTGCCGGAGACGCCGGCCGCTTCTCCTGCGCCCGTCCCGGGGGCCACGGCTGCCCTGCCGATCCCGGTCCGTGTCGGTTCGCCTCGCGTCCGCCCGCACGTGGTGCCGATGTCCGGCAAAACCGAGACTGCGACCAAGAATGACTTCGTCACGAGCTTCATCATCGTCTGGCAGCCCGCACCGAAGCCGCCCTCGCTCTGGATTCGGGCGCTCCTGGAGGCGCCTTTCGGCACGCAGCTCGTCCGGGCCTCGGATCTTCGCTGGGACGGGAAATTTCTTTCGGTCGAGCTCCTGAACGAGTCCGACATCGACGCGTTCGCCGCTCAGATGTCCGAGTGGGTCGACTACGCCAACGTGCAGATGTTCCAGGGCCAATGGTCACCCTCAGCACTCGTCCTCAAGGAGGCGCGCCGGCGCGCGGTGGAGATCGAGAACCGCCTCCGAAGGTAACCCTCCGCCCTGCTCGGAAACCGAGCGTCCGGGAAGACATCGAATCCAGGCTCACCCCGTTAGTTTTTCAGACAAGTCTGGCTGTCATCGCCCGGAGTTGCAGGTTTACACGCCTGGCGCGCGACGGAAATACAATCCCGATCTTGACGCTTTCCCCGGGCTCGGTCCTCGGCCCTTACGAGGTCGTTTCGCCCCTCGGCGCGGGCGGAATGGGCGAGGTTTATCGGGCGCGAGACGCGCGGCTCGGGCGCGACGTCGCGATCAAGGTCCTGCCGGAATCCGTGGCCTCCGATCCCGAGGCGCTGTCCCGGTTCGAGCGCGAGGCGCGGGCGGTCGCGTCGCTGTCCCACCCCAACATCCTCGCCATCCACGATTTCGGAACGCAAGACGGCGTCGCCTACGCGGTCTTCGAGCTTCTGGAAGGCGACACCCTGCGTGGAAGGCTCGATGCCGGATCGCTCCCTCTGACACAGGCGGTCGATTACGGTCTGCAAATCACGAAGGGGCTCGCGGCGGCGCATGAGAAGGGCGTGGTCCACCGGGACCTGAAGCCCGAGAACCTCTTCGTGACCAGGGACGGGCACCTCAAGATCCTCGATTTCGGCCTGGCGAAGAGGATTGCCACGGTCTTTTCGAGCCAGGACACGGAGGCGGAAACGGTTCCGAGCGAGACGCGGCCCGGAACGGTGATGGGCACTCTCGGCTACATGTCGCCCGAGCAGTTGAAGGGCGTCGCCGTCGATCATCGGTCGGACATCTTTTCGTTCGGGGCGATCCTCTACGAGATGCTGTCCGGGCAGAAGGCGTTCGGCCGGCCCACCGCGAGCGAGACGATCGC
>JBBQDF010000379.1:0-3611 GCA_038319475.1 Thermoanaerobaculia bacterium | reverse complement strand
AGGGCCTCACGGACGCGAGCGGGAGCTACCGGCAGATGCTCGACATCTTTCGTCTTCCGCCGGCCGACTACCAGAAGATGATGGATTTTCTGCGCCACCACGATCTCAAGCCGTGAGTGTTTCCGCGGTTGGAGCGAGGGCTCCGGCCAATGGAGCTGTGACTCCACGGTTTCCGCGCACGCTTCGTGCAAATCACTTGCCTCTAAGGACTTATGAATCATCGGTGCTGGCATCCGCCGTGCAATTTCAGAAGCGAACAAAGAGCTCAGCCACTTCCGGCTGAACATTTTCGAGGAGGCTTTCATGGCGGACATCAGTCGTGGGGAGATTCAGGATCTGCTCGGGAAATTCGCTGCCAGCGACGCCAAATACCGCGACGCCCTTCTCAAGGACCCGAAGGCGATCATGGAGAAGCAGCTCAACACGACCCTGCCCTCGGGCATGAAGGTCAAGGCGGTCGAGGAAACGGCCGACACGCTGTACGTGGTCGTCCCGTTCGTTCCGAAGGCCGGCGCGGAGCTCTCCGACAGCGCTCTCGAGATGGTGGCGGGCGGCTTCCTCGACCACAACTGCAACAAGGCGCAGGGCGGCATCAACACCCACGTCGAAATCAAGCTCGTCTAACTTCCCGCATCTCAGGATCGAGCGAGGCCACCTTCGCACGCGGAAGGTGGCCTCGCTCCTTTTGAAGGAGGCGCTCTGAGCTTCGACGCCTTCGGCCAGGCCGTCGCCGAGATCGCCGCGCGGGCGATGACGCTCGACGAGAGGCTGGAACTGGCGGGCGCGGGCGCCAGCCGCGGCGGCGCGAACACGCCCGGCGATCCCCGGATCGACGCCTGGGCGCGCATGGTCGCGGGGGGCCGGACGGACGCCTTCGCGCGGCGTCTGGCCTGGGACGGCCTCGATGAGAAACAGATCGCCGCGGCACTCTGGCAGCCGGTGGCGTTTCCGGGGGGAGCTCTGCCGGGATGGGTCGAGACGTTTCACTCCTTTCTGTCGCGCGCGTCTGCAGCCCCTCCGGCCCCTCTCGCCATCGAGTTCATGTCCCTCGACCCGGTCCCGGTCTTTCCGGAACTGTGGATCCCGCTGGTGCTCGAGGCGCGCGAGCGTCTGACCGCGCGCACCGGCGTGGACCTCGAAGGGCTCGCTGCGAGCGCCCGGACCGAGCTCGAATCCCTGCTTCTCCGTCAGGCCTCTGCCGTGGCGGGGCCGGCGGTCTTCGAAGAATTCGCGGCATCTCGCGCCTCCCCGGGGGCAGCCCGTGCCACGCGCGAGGCGGGATCCACGCGGATGTATGCGACCTTCATCGCCCGTTTCGCTTCCGGTCGGTCGCTCGCTTTTTTCCGCGAGCACCCGGTCCTCGCGCGTCAGCTCGCCCTTCTTCTCGAATCCTGGGTCGACGCGGCAGCGGAGCTCGTCCGCCGGCTCGCCGCGGATCGCGGGGATCTCCTGGCGGTCTTTGGAGCCGAGGGTCGCGTCGTCGAGATCCGCCCCTCGCTCTCCGACCGTCACAGCGGCGGCCGGACGGTCGCGATCCTGCGTTTCGAGAACGGCGCCTCGGTCGTCTACAAGCCGCGGGAGTCGGGCGCCGAGACCGCGTGGAACGGTTTTCTCTCGAGACTCGCGGCGGAGGAGCCCTCCCTCGGCCTCACGCCGGTCACCGTTTTCCCGCGCTCCGGGTACGCCTACTTCGAGCTCATCGAGCGGGGCGAGCTGGAAGACGAGGACGCGGCGCGCGCTTATGTCCGTCGCTCGGGCGAACTCCTCTGCATCGCGTGGCTCCTCGGGTTGGACGATCTGCACGTGGAAAACGTCATCGGCGCGGCGGACGGTCCCGTCGTCGTCGATGCGGAATCCGCCCTGCAGCCGGAATTCGCGTCGGACGGCGCGGAGTACCCGGGAGCCCTCGCGCTTCTGGCCCGCGGCTGGCGCCGCTCGGCGCTGCGCTCGGGGCTTCTCACGCTGCCGCGGGTCGAGACTTCGGGTAGAACGACGGAGCTTTCCGGCCTGCGGGGCGGCGCCATGATGTCGACTCGGCCGCGGACCTCGTGGTTGCGCCCGAACACGGACGCCATGGAGCGGACGCTCGAGCCATCGGAGGCGCTGGCGCCCGCGAACCTCCCGCTCTGGCGCGGCCGACCGCTCCTGCCGGACGATTTTCCCGACGAGCTCGCGTCCGGGTTTTCGACGGCGTACCGGGCGTTGATCCGGCGTCGCCGCGCGATCCGCCGCCCGGGTGGCGCTCTCGACGCGTTCTCGGGGGCGTTCACGCGCCTCGTTCTGCGCCCGAGCGAGACGTACGCGCGCCTGCTGCTCGAGCTCTCCGCGCCCGGGCACCTCCGCGACGGCGTGTCACGCAGCTTCGCGATCGACTCGATCAACCGCGTCTTCCGGGCCGACGAGGCGCGCCCGGCGCTCTGGCCACTCGTGCGCGAAGAGCGCGCGGCGCTGGAGAAGCTCGATGTGCCCTTTTTCGCGATCGCCGTTGACTCGCGCGAGATCTCAGTCGCCGGAGGCGCGCCGATCGAAGGACGGATCGCGCGGTCGGGACTGAAGGCGGCGCTCGCCCGGCTCGACGGCCTCTCCGAAGCGGGGCTCGCCGCGCATCTCGAGTGGATGAGTCCGCGCCTCGGTGCCGACGGTATCGGCGCTCCAGAGCCCGGGTTCTCGCGCGCGGAGCTCCAAAGAGTGGCCGCAGGGCTGGGCGACGAGGTTCGGGGCCTCGTCGCGGCGCAAAACCGCGGGGCGGGGCCAGGGGACCGCGACCCAAGTCTCTATTCGGGATCCGTGGGGATCGCCCTGTTCTTTTCGGCGCTCGCATCGGTCGAGCAGGATTCCTCGTTCCTGGAGCCCGCCCGCGCCGCGTGCGGCGGCCTCGCGCAGGCCCTCGGGAACGGGAGCGATGGCCTCGCAGCTTCCGCCGACGGGATCGGCGCCGGAGGCGGCACGGGCTCCCTTGTGTACGCGCTCGCGATGATCGCGGCGATCTCGGGGGACGACTCCTTTCTGAAGCTGGCGCATCTGGCGGCCTCCCGCATCACTCCCGGGCGCATCGCGGAGAGCTCCGCCTCCGACGTCCAGGGCGGCGCCGCCGGCGCGGCCCTCGGCCTTCTCGCTCTTTTCCGTCTGACACCGGATCGGCAACTCCTGTCGGCCGCCGCGGCCTGCGGCGACGCTCTGCTCGCGCGCGGGGTGGCGATGGAAGGGAGCGGCCTCGGCTGGCGGTCCGAGGGCGGTGCGTGCCTGGCGGGGTTCGCGCATGGAAGCGCGGGAATCGCGCTGGCGCTCACAAGGCTCACAACCTCCGGCGCGGGAGAGCGTTTCGCCAGCGCGGCGGTCGAGGCACGGCGCTACGAGGAGGGGCTCTTCGACGCGGAAGCCCGGAACTGGCCGGTGATTTCGGGGGACGGGCGCCACGCTCGCCCGCCGATGTTCATGACGGCCTGGTGCCACGGCGCCCCCGGCATCGCGCTCTCGCGCGCGGCGATGCTCCGGGTCGCGCCGGAGGCGTCGCTCGAGGAGGAGCTCGGCCGCGCTTTCTCGGCCGCGGGCTCGACGAAGTTCCTCTCGACCGACCATCTCTGCTGCGGCAACGCGGGGGTCGCCGAGAT
>JBBQDF010000378.1:0-3616 GCA_038319475.1 Thermoanaerobaculia bacterium | reverse complement strand
GGCACGTTCCGGCGCCTTGAGAGTGGCGGAGAGGACGGGATTCGAACCCGTGGTAGGGGTATTAGCCCTACGGCGGTTTAGCAAACCGCTGGTTTCAGCCACTCACCCACCTCTCCGGTGCGCGCGCGAACGGCTCAGTCTACGGGATCGGTAAATGACTTCCAACCAGCGGTTCCGCGCTGCGCGCGGCCGCTGGGGAAGCGCCGGCAGTAGCCGACGCTGCGCCTGCGCGCTCAGCCACTCACCCACCTCTCCGGCAAGCGCGCGAACGGCTCAGTGTATGAGATCGGTGAATGAGTGCCAACCAGCGGTTCCGCGCTGCGCGCGGCCGCTGGGGTGGCCCCGGCAGGTAGCCGGCGCTGCCTTCGGCTCAGCCATTCACCCACCTCTCCGGTGCGCGCGTGAACGGCTCAGTGTATGAGATCGGTGAACGAGTGCCAACCTCTCTGACTCTCACGCGATTCTTCTGACGCGGCGCTACACTGCGCGGCGTGACCCCTCATCCCTTCTGGTCGCGCCTGCGACGATACTGGGTCGCCGGTCTTTTCATCCTCGCACCGACCGCTCTGACGGCGTGGGTCGTCTGGAGCCTTTTCACTTTTTTCGACAACATTCTCGGCCACGAGCTGCGGGCGCGCGGGATTTCCGTCTTCGGGCTCGGGTTCGTCCTCTTGAACCTCCTGCTCCTGCTGCTCGGCTTTCTGGCCGCGAATCTGCTCGGCCGGCGCCTCTTCTCGCTCTGGGATCGCGTCATGCATCGCGTCCCGCTCATCAACAAGATTTACGCAACACTCCGGCAGATCGCGGAGTTGCTCCTGGGTCCCGGGCGTTCGGGCGGCTTCGGAAGAGTCGCGATCGTCCAGTTTCCCTCTCCCGGCTCCTGGGGGATCGGCTTCGTGACCTCGGCGGTTTCCGGAGAAGCGGGCGAAAAGACGGGCCACGAAATCCGCAGTATTTTCATTCCGAGCGCTGTGAACCCGACGACCGGATTTCTCCTGCTGGTCCCCGAAGAGAAGATCGTGTATCTGGACATGAGCGGCGAGCAGGCGATGAAGATGATCGTCTCCGCCGGAGCGCTCGTACCGGCCAGGAGCGGCCCGCCTGCGGTCCTGTGACGACAGACGACCCCCGGCCGGCGATTTCCCTCCGGTGAGACGGCGCCGGGTTCTCCTCGGAGTCCTCCTCGTGCTGCTGGCGGCCGGAGGGGCGTGGGTGTACGCGAATGCGTCGCTGCCGCGGCTGCGGGCCGAATTTCTTCCGTGGATGGTCCGGCTGGTCCGCTGGCGGGACGGGTGTGAAGCCGTTCAGAGGGCCTTGAGGCGCGCCGACCCGGCCTCCGGAGAGCCGGAGGGAATGGCGGGATTGCGTTCGTGGGCGTGGCAGGGCGTTCAACGGATCTCGTACGCCACCTTCGAAGTCAGTAAACCCTCGCAGAACCATGGACCTGCGGGTGAGCGCACGACCGGATTCGTCCTCTTCACCGTCGGCGGCTTTCGGCGGGACGGCACCCGCGTCGAGCGCTCGACACGCGCGTCCGTAGAGGTGCGGGCGGGACTCGGCGGCGCCCATCCCGTAACGCGCGTCCTGTCCGCCTCACCGGTTTCGGAGCGATCGGAATCCTCCCCGCGCTTTCACGACGCGACCGCGGAGGCGGGGCTCGGCGCGCCGCGTCACGATCCCGCGTTGCGTCTCACGAACCACCTGATCTCCGACATTTGGCCGGGCTCGGGCGTGGCTGTTCTCGATTTCGACCAGGACGGCGCCGAGGACCTCTTCGTCGCCGACGGCGTGCGCTCGATCCTGTACAGGAACGACGGGCACGGACACTTCACCGACGTCACGACCGCGGCGGGGCTCGCGCGCTCGGCGACGGAAGGCGTCCGGGCCACCGGGGTCGCCGCCGGCGACGTCGACGAAGACGGCTTTCCGGACCTCTTCATCACCGACGCATTCGGCGCACCGCACCTTTTTCGGAACCGGGGCGACGGCACGTTCGAGGACTTCACGGCCGCGTCCGGCATTCGCGTACCGAAGAACGCGCGCTCCGCCGCCTTCGCGGACGTCGATGGGGACGGCGACCTCGACCTGTTCGTCGCGATCACGGGCGACTACTACAACCAGATGCCGGACCCGCCGTTTGACGCGAACGACGGCCGCGCGAACCTCCTGTTTTTGAACGACGGGCACGGCCACTTCACCGATGCGACATCGGCCTGGGGGCTCGAAAAGCTCACGCGGTGGTCTCTCTCATCGCTCTTCGCCGATTACGACGGAGACGGCCGGCCCGACCTTCTGGTCACGAACGACTTCGGCCTGAAAAACCTGTACCACAACGAGCGCGGGTCGTTTCGGGACGTGACCGGCCGGACCGGAGCGCAGGCGAGAGCGTACGGAATGTCGGGGGCATGGGCGGATTTCGACGGGGACGGGCGGCTGGACCTCTACACGACGGGGTGCGATACGCAGTGGTACTTTCTCCACGAGTATCCGGGGCTTCCCATCCCCCTCGCCGGCCGGCTCTTCCTCCCGATCGCGATCGACTGGATGGAGCAGATGGCGCGAGGCAATACTCTTCTTCTGCAGACCGAAAACGGTCGCTTCACGAACGCGACCGACCGTTCGGGAGCGCGGCGCGCGGGCTGGAACTGGAGCGTCGCGGCCGCGGACCTGGACAACGATTCGTGGCCGGATATTTACGCGACGAATGGAATGTGGGGCGACGGCCGCGACCACGACAAAGAGCTCGAGTTCTGGTGGGAAACGCTGGCTTACTGGGAGGATTACGTCGCCGGGAAGATGACGTTTGACCGCAAGGGCGCCGGCATCGCCGGGATCGAGCGGGACCGGTACTTCCGCAACCGCGGCGCCGCGGGGGCCATCGGCCCGCGCTTCGAGGAGCGCGCTTTTCTCGACGGGCTGGATCTCGAAACCAATGGCCGGGCGGTCGTGGCATTCGACGCAAACGGCGACGGGGCCCTAGACGTGTACGTCCGCTCGATCGGCGCGCCGGAAGCCCTCTTCGTCGGCTCGCGCAAACCGGGCGAGCACTTCCTCCGCGTCCGCCTCCGCGGCGCCCGCGGTGTCGACAACTCCGACGGCGTCGGCGCGAGACTGACCGCGACCTTTCCCGACGGACGCCGCACGGTGGTCGAGACCGGAAATGCGAGCGGGTACCTCGCGACGGGCAGCCCGATCGCGCATCTCGGGCTCGGGCCCGCAACGAGGCTGAGTGACCTCTCCATCCGATGGCCGTCCGGGCGCGTCCAAGGCCTCGGGCCGATCGACGCGGTGGATCGGGTCCTCGTCGTCGTGGAACCCGCGCCGGCGGGTCCCGCTGTCCAGGTTTTTCGCCCGACGCCTGCCATAAAATAGAGGTCCATGGCCGACCTTCATTCCTACGACGTCGTCATCGTTGGAGGCGCGATCTCGGGCGCCTCGACGGCGATCCTGCTCAAACGGCAGATGCCCGAGCTTACGATCCTGGTGGTCGAGAAGACGGACCGCTTCGACTGGAAGGTCGGTGAGTCCACGGTCGAGATCTCGGCCTACTTCCTGACGCGAGTCTTGAAGCAGTACGACCACCTCTCTCGCGAACAGCTTCCCAAGCAGGCCTTTC
>JBBQDF010000377.1:0-3625 GCA_038319475.1 Thermoanaerobaculia bacterium | reverse complement strand
GATCAGGCCAATGAACGCGAAGACACTCCAGAATGGGGTGGCGCCCCATATCAGGATGTTGCGGATCGGGAACAGGATGGTTCTTCCGGCCCACTGAAAATTCGGAGGAAAGCCCGCGACCGAGTTCGTCAGGCTCGCGAGGCCGGTCAGGTCCTTGATCCATCGGGGATCGAGCCGGAAAGAGAGGACGCTGCGTCCCAGAAAGGCGTAGGGAAACGCGATCCGGATCGTGACGGCTGCGACGGCCAGGAGGAGCGCCGTCTGTATGACGAGCCTCAAGAGCGAGCGGACGATTCGCGGGCGTTCGCGGGGCGCCCGCGCCGACCATTCCCCGATGAGCAGCGCGACGCCGATCGGGAGCAGGAGGGAGAGGCCCGTAATTTTGCATGAGACCGCGAGTCCCAGGGCGAGGCCGGCCGCTGCGAGGTCGGTCGACGCACGCCGGCCCTGCGCGATCCGCACGGCGGCGAGCAGCGTGGCGGCCGAAAAGCAGGCCAGGTAGGGGTCTACGGTCCAGAAGTGGGAGAGCTGGATACCGAGCGGCGCGAAGGCGAGGAATCCGGCGCCGGAAAGCGCGCTGCGGCGGTCCGCGAAGCGCCGGACGATCCGGTAGACCAGCAGGACGCTCAGCAGGTCGAAGGTCCCCGACAGAACGCGGCCCACCAGGTGCGTCCCGTCGTAGCCGCGCCTTCCGATCGCGCCCCCGACGGCGCGGCCAAGGAGCATCGGGAAGGTTCCATAGACGAATGAGCCGAAGTTGCGGTTGTAGGGGTTGAGCGTCGAGTGCGCCGAATCGAAGTACCCGGAGATCCCGCGCACGGGCTGGAGCGCGTCGTCCACCATGGAGATGAAACGTTCGTCGGGGTGGAGGTGGTGGTTCCCGTCCCAGTTCACCCCGACGAAGCGGAAGAACGCTCCCGCGAGGAGGATCGCGACGAGGAGGACGCGCGCCTTCGTGCGCGTCATCTGGCCGGAGAGAGGTGCCGCGCGCGCGCGTCGGCGGCGGGCGGGCGCGGGAACGAATCGGCCGTCATCGCCCCCCGGTTTTCTTGCGCGCCCGGACGCTCAGGATCACCGTGGTGCGCCCCTCGTCGGAGACCGGGTCGTTCCAGCGATCGATCGCGCCGAAGAGCCCGCGCGCGAGGTTCAGAGGACTCCAGCGCGACCCGGTGTTGCGGTCGTAGCGGAATCGGTCGGCCTCGGACAGCAGTCCGGCCTGCACGAGTCGCATTCCGAGGCCATAGACGAGGTTGTGCGCAAACGGGAAGCAATAATGCACGAACTGCCGGACGTCTTCCACCTCGAGGTCCGCGCCGGAGACGAGATCGAGGATCTGCTCGCGCGTATAGAGCCGCTCGTGGTTCGTCCAGAGACCTCCGAAGAACCCCGATCGGATGGGCTCCCAGTGCAGCCGCTCGCGCACCCAGTTCACCGGGTCCCAGAGGAAGGGATAGTCGTGGTTCGGCACCGTGATCGCGACGAGGCCGCCGGGTTTCAGGACGCGGCAGACCTCGGCCAACCCGCCCGCGTCGTCGGGAAGGTGCTCGAGGACTTCGGAGAGAACGATCTTGTCGAAAGCGGCGTCCGGGTATGGCAGAGCGAGGATGTCCGCGGCGGAAAGGCCCGCGCGGCCGGCCACCTCGCGCTGGGCCGCGGCGAGTCGAGGAACGTCGAAGTCGCAGCCGAAGAGCGGGGAAGGGTAGAGTTCTCCCAGAATCTTCACGAACCAGCCGAGCCCGCAGCCGCAGTCGAGAATGCGGTCGCCGGGCTCGATGGCGAGGTACTCGACCACGGTCGTGACACGGCGCTTTGCGGCCATGTCGGCCTCGTTGACGAGCATGCGGTCGAGCTTTCGCCCGAGGGCTTGTCCCGTCACGCGGCGGTGCGCCGGACGGCGAGGCGCCGCAGCAGGTCTTCGTACTGCGCCACGCTCTTCTGCGCGTCGAACACGGCGCGCACCTCCGCGGGAGGCCGGACGTACGAGGCGCGATTTCGGATCACTTCGATGATCCCGCGGGCCAGGGCCGCCGGGTCCCGCGGCGCGGCCAGAAGTCCCATCCGGGTGACCTGGACGACTTCACGTGCGCCCGGGATGTCCGCGGTGACGAGAGGAGTCCCGCAGAGGATCGCCTCGATCTGCGTGCTCGGAAAGCAGTCGGTCCGGCTCGGAACGGCGAAGAGGTCGCACATTCCGTAGAAGTCGGCGAGCTTCTGCGGGTCCGTGAGCAGCCCGAGCATGGTCACCCGCTCGCGGACGGGATCGAGCAGCGGCTCGCAGCGCGAAAGGAAGTCCTCGTAGTCCGGCCTCGCGCCCGCGTAGAGGAATTGCGCGGACGGCACCTCGCGCAACACGTGCGGGATCGCCTGGAGCAGGATGTCGAAACCCTTCTCCTCGACCCAGCGCCCCGCGAACCCGACCAGATTCCGCCCCGCGAGCCCGCGCTCCTCTTTCAAGCGGGAGATCGCGGCGAGGTCGGGCGGCGGAAGGTCGGCGGGCGGATAGATGCAGTCGAGCTTGTTCGAAAAAGGGGACAGGAACGTCGAGTGCTTCGCGTAGTCGCAGCTGTGCACGGTGATCCGCGTGGACATCGAAAGAGCCCGGACCATCAGCGCCGTAACGGTGCGTTCGACGACCCGATTGAAGAGTCCGGCCGGCATCACCAGGTCCCCATGGTGCGTGAACACAACGGCGCGGCCGAGGAGTTTTCCGTAGAGAGCGATGAGAGGCGCCTCCAGAATCGGGGAATGAAGCTGCACGATGTCGGAGCGCCGCATCTCCTGCCAGAGACGCGCGGGAAACGCGGGCATGAGAACTCCGCGTGAGAGCCGCGTCGCAACGGGAAGTCGGAGCACGCGGACCCCTTCGAGCATCTCCTCCTCCGCCAGATCCACCCGGTGCCGTGACGTCAACACCGTTACCGAGTGCCCGCGCCGCGCGAGCCCCTCGGCGAGGCGTCTGGCGTACGCCGTCAGGCCGGTCCAGTGCGGGTGGTAGAACGTTAAAACCATCAGCACCTTCATCGGCGGCGCCGACGAAGGGATGGGCGGGCGCCCCGCATCGGTCGAGCGGGAGGATGGCGGCGTGTCGGGCTCTCCAGGCTTTCCGGTCACCAGGGGGCCGACAGACCGGGCATCGCGATCGAGGAAGGAGTCGCGCGCAGGCGCAGCGGGGCGGTTCGTTTCAAGATCGGCGGCATTGTACGAGAGTTCCTCCACTGAGCCCTGCGGGATCGGGGTTCAAGGCTTCGCCGCATGAACGGCGAAAACGGCCGTGGGCCCGCGCAGCTCGGAAGACAGAAATGGGTATGACGCGATCTTGTCGGCGGAGGGATACCGCTGACGCTCGAGGTCTCCGACGACGACGTGGGTAACCCCGTAGCGCCGGAGAAAGAGCAAGGCGACGCTCTCGTCGTGCCCTTCGTAGAAGACCCGGACCAGAGCGGCGCGGTCGGCGACCTCGCGGTCGTTGTTGCGCCACAGACCTTCGTGATTTGCCCAGCCGAGCACCGTCGGGATCCCGGTGTGGGAGGCGATCCTCGCGTACTCGCTGTAGGCGTCCCCGGTCGCTTCCAAAAAGACGGCGCCGCGCTTGGCGTGAGTCTCGAGCCACAGGACGGCGGCGGCG
>JBBQDF010000376.1:0-3626 GCA_038319475.1 Thermoanaerobaculia bacterium | reverse complement strand
GATGCCGAGCACGTGCATACGGTCGCTTCCGCTCATTTCGTTCGCTCTCGGTGCGAGCTTATCCGCCTGCGAGGTGGTCGAGATGTTCTCCCTCGCCCGCACGCGTAAGAGAGAGGTTCGAGTGAAGGGGTTTCGCTCTGCGACGCAGATCGAGGCGCATTTGGGTACGGGACCGGCATCAGCGCTTCCGAATCGTCTGTCGGGCCCGGGCGGCTCCCTTCAGGAATTCTTCGATTGCGGTGTGGTCGTCTTTTTTCAATCCGTCGGCCATGACGGCGAGATCCTGCGAGACGGATTGAAGGGCGGCGGCCAGCCGCCCGGGGTCTGACAGGCAGAGCTCCAGGGCGAGCTCCCGCCGGGCGCCCGCGAGGCGTGTCGTGTCGAGGAGGCCGGGACCCGCGAGGCTTCCGGACTTCATACCGAGCTTCTCGACGACGACCCGGGCGAGGGCCGCGGACACAGCCAGCGGAAGATGGCTGATCCACGTCATGGCAGCGTCGTGTTCCTCCGCTTCCAGCATCACGGGATCCGCGCCCAGACGGACGACCTCCTCGATGACGAGGGCGACGGCGGCGGCATCGCTGCGGGTGCCGGGCACGATCAGCCACGGCCGCCCCGCAAACAGGTCCGCGGCGGCCCCCGCGAGCCCCGGGACCGCGGAGCCGGCCATCGGGTGCCCGCCGACGAAACGCACCTGGGGCGGGAGCGAGAGGGAGGCCCGGAGCACGGACACCTTGAGCGAGGCGGCGTCCGTCAGAACCGCGGTCGGGACGAATTCAGCGACTGCGCGCAGGACGGCGGGCGTCCCGGCGGTCGGGACTGCGGTGAAGATCAGCCCGGCCCCGGTGACCGCCTCCTCGAGAGAGGCGGCCGTGGAAATCCCGCGCCCGCGCGCGAAGTCCCGGGTCGCACGGTCGTCGTCCCAGCCTCGCGCCTTCAATCCCAGAGCGATCGAGCCGCCGATCAGGCCGAGCCCGACGACGGCGACCTCGGTCACGGAACCGCCAGCGGCCGGGGGGCGCTCTCCTCGTCGCCGGGCACCCGCATGGACCACTCCGGGCGCAGCGCGCGCGCGCCGCGCAGGAAAACGTGACGCACAGCCGCCTGCCCGTGTTCCGTGTTCCAGTGGATGAGAACGCGGATGCAGTGTCCGAGGGAACCGGGGACCGGGATCTCGCGCGAGCAGATCAGCGCCACTCCCTCCCAGCCGGGGATGGCCCTCGCGGCCACCGTCGGAAAGGCCGCGTCGAGGTCGGAAGTCACGGTGAAGATCGCGCTCGCGACCTCTTCGCTGCGAATGCCGTTCGCCTCGACAATCAGCCGGAGAAGCTCGCGGGTTCGATCGCCGATCTGCGCGCTTTCGTTTCTCTCGACGGTCGTCGCTCCGCGAACGCCCTGAAGCATGAGAGGACTGTAGCGCGAACGATCAGCCGTTCGCTTCTCCCGCGATCCCCCGTCGCGCGGCGATCAAAGCCGCGGCCCCGAGAGCAATGACGACGCCAACCGCTGCCGGTCCGATCAGTCGAAGCCAGTCGGACGCGACGTGAGGGGAAAGGAGCCGCGCCAGCTCCGCAGAAAATGGAAAGCTCGTCCCCGGGTGCGCGCGCATCTGTTTCAGGGCGGCCAGGAGCGATGAGACCGAGATCGCGACGAGCCATCCGGCTGCCCCGGCGGCGATGCTGTACGCCGCGAGGCGGCCCCGCGTGACGGGGGTCGCGGGGGCCAGGTCTTCCACGTCGAGGTCGGGCTCGCGCGCGGTTACCGGAGCGAAGCGGGAGAGCAGGACGAGACCCGGGATCGAGGCAGCGACGCTGACCAGGAAGAAGGGCGTCCACCCGATCGCGTCCACGAGAAAACCGGCGGGGGGCCCGGCGAGCGTGCGGCCCAGCGCGAAAACGCTCGAGAAGAGAGCGTACTGCGTTGCCGAAAACTGTTTGGAGGTGAGGCGCAGGAGCAGGACGCCGAACGCGCCGTTCGCCATTCCCTGGCAGAGGTTTTCGACTCCGACGCTCCCGTACATGACGAGCCGGGTCCCCATCGGCTGGACCACTGCTCCGGCGGCTCCGGCGGCGCAGGGCACGCCGGGCGTCTGGCGGTCGACCAGGATGTATCCGAGAAACCCGACCGCCTGGATGAGGCCGAAGATCCAGAGCGCGCGGCCGAGACCGATGCGGTCGGTCGTCCACGCGCCGAAGAAGGTGCCGCCGATGATCGCGATCAGGCCTATCGTCGCGGTCGCCAGCCCGACGTCTCCGGGAGAGAAGCATTTCTGGATCAGGAACGGCCGGGTGAGCGCCGTGGCCAGATTCTCCCCGAACTTGTAGAGCAGGAGAAACGCGATGATCTCGAGAGCCCGCGACTTGCGGAAGATCCCGATCAGCGGCTCGAAGACGGCGTCGCGCAGAGTGCGCGGAGTGGAAGACACTTGCGGCGGCTCGGGCGACCAGACGACCGCGCCCGCGAGCGGCACGTAGAGAATCGCCAGCGTCACGAACACGAACGTCCACCCGAACCGCTGCCCCGCCGTAATCGCGACCGCGCCGGCCAGCAAAACCGCCGCGCGATAGAGGGCGACGCGGGCGCCGACGGCGGTTCCGAGCTCCGACTTTTCCAGCACCTCGACGGCATACCCGTCGATGGCGATGTCCTGCGAGGCGGACCAGAACGCGATGAAGATCGCGATCGCGGCGACGAGACCGACGCGAGGCGACTCTGACTGGGTCGCCAGAAATGCGATTCCGGCGAGAAGGAAGAGCTGCGACACGATCATCCACGAGCGCTTGCGCCCGAGGAACCGGGGGCTGTAGCGGTCCATCAGGGGAGCCCACAGGAACTTGAACGTCCACGGCGCCTGCGACAGCGAGAAGAGGCCCACAGTCCTGATGTCGACGCCCCGATAGGTCAGCCACGCGGGCAGCGCGATCCAGACGAGACCGAGCGGGAGCCCGGAGGCGAACGACTGGATCGCGACAGCCCCGAGCCGCCTGGAGGTGACCGCGGCCCGCAGGCTCTGCAGGGTCCCGACGCGGCGGGGCTTGTCGTTCGAGCCGCTCGGCATCGGGAGGTAGCATCGCACACGCTTTCTTGACAGCGCCCCGCCGCTCTGCTCTGGTAGATCACCTTCGATCAGGAGAAACCATGCGCGTCTCGTTTTTCACCGCAGCGATGCTCGTCTCTTCAGCGCTCTCCGCCGCCCCGGCAGCGGCGACCCCCGCGGCGCCCCCCAATCCGGCGCTCGCGCCGCTCGACGGTCTCGTACCGGATCTGGAAACTCTGTACATCGACCTGCACCGCAACCCCGAGCTCTCGATGCACGAAGAGAAGACCGCCGCGAAGATCGCCGAGCGCCTCAGGAAGCTCGGCTATCAGGTCACGACGGGAGTCGGCGGGACCGGTGTCGTCGCGATCTTGAAGAACGGCGCCGGCCCCACGGTCTTCATCCGCGAGGACATGGACGGGCTTCCCGTCGAGGAGCGGACGGGTCTTCCCTACGCGAGCAAGACGACCGCGAAGGACGACGCCGGCAACACAGTCCCGGTCATGCACGCCTGCGGTCACGACATTCACATGACGTCGCTGATCGGCGCGGCCTCGCTTCTTGCGCGCGCGAAGGATCGCTGGCGGGG
>JBBQDF010000375.1:0-3634 GCA_038319475.1 Thermoanaerobaculia bacterium | reverse complement strand
CCTCGTAATCTCCTGCGGCGCGAGGGCGTGTCCATCGCTGCGAGCGGTGTGTTCGAAAGGCTTTCTCCGCGCAGAGGAATGCTCGTCCCGCGCGCGGCCTCCGCGACGCCGGGGTTCGGGAGACCGAAAGCTCCCACGCGAAGAACCAGCCCCGCTCCCGCTCTCGCTTCGGCTCGACCGCGCTCGTGACGGACATGCTTCGGACAGGCTCCTACCCGGCTCCGCCCCTTCCGGTGCAATTCACTCCATCCGGTGCGGGACGAAGCGGCTCCGGTTGTCGGTGATCGGGCCCTCGGACTCCCGAATGCCGATTCCGCCGGCCTCCTGGCCGATGATCCAGCTGCCGATGACCGGATGCTGGCCGTCGAACTCGGGCAGCGGTGCCAGCGCCTGGAAAACGGACTCCCCTTTTCCGTACTCGCCGCCCGTTTCGGCAAAGATGCCCCGCTCGTCGTAGAGGGTGACGTTTGATCCCTCGCGCGAGAACAGAGGCTTCTGCACGTAGCGCGTCAGGCTGCCCTTCGAGAAAGAAGACTCGAGCAGATTGGGGTCGCCGGGATTTAACTCCCAGAGGATGGGAAGGATCCCCTTGCTCGAGAGAATGACCTTCCACGCCGGCTCGATCCACTGCGTCGCCCGGTCTCCGAGAAGCATGTCGCCGAAATCCTCCTCGAGCATCCATTCCCAGGGATAGAGCTTGAACACGGAGGGCATCGGTTTCGTGGCCTCGTCGACGAACAGCTTTTGCCGGTTGTCCCAGCCGATCTTCGGCACGAGGATCTGATCCGTGGTGATTCCCGCCTGCGACGCGGTGTCGCGCAGGTAACTCACCGTCACGATGTCTTCGACGTCATCGAGCGAGGCGAAATACAGCGGCTCCCCGCGGAGATACGGCTTCAGTTCCTTCCACGTCGCGATCAGCCGCTCATGGATGCTGTTGAACTGGTCGCCGTGCGGGAAGACTTCCTCGAGCCATTTCCATTGAACCACCGCCGCCTCGTAGAGAGCGGTGGGCGTGTCCGCGTTGTATTCGAGAAGCTTCGGAGGCGTGACTCCGTCGTAGGACAGGTCGAAGCGGCCGTAGATGGAAGGCGTATCCTCCTCCCAGGAACGCTCGATCAGCTCGCGGACATCCTTCGGAATTCCGAGCTCCGCGTACCGGCGCTTTTCGATCACATGCTCCGCCGCCGCGACGCACATCTGGTGGAGGCGATTCGTCGCCTTTTCGAGAGTGTCCACTTCGGCCGCCGACAAAACGTAGTGCGCGGACTCGTCCCAGTACAAATCGCCCGGCGTATGAAACGACAGGCCGAGCTCCTCGACCTTCGATTGCCAGTTCCCACGCGGCTCCGAGGGAACGCGCCGCACGCTAGGAGCCCGCGCTGCCGCCGTGCCCGCCGCCGGAAGCGTGACCCGGCGACGCCGAGGCGTGTCCGCCCGGCGATCCTTCTCCGTGCGCTCCGAACCCGCCGCGCGACACTCCCCCCGACGTCGAGGAACTTCCGCCATGAACGCCGCTGCTCGACCGGGAGGTCCAGCCCGACCGCCCGCCAGCCCAGTGGTAACCCGGGATGATGACCGGGCCGCGGCACATGGACTCGGGCGCGTCGCGTCCCGTCGGATCGACACAGCGGCGGCTCTGGCCGCACGATACGAGGGCCATCGAGGCCATCAGGGTGAGCGCGATCGACGAGCTTTTCTTCACGAGACTCCGGGCATTTTACAGAACGCCGGCGGCTTTTACAGGATACTGAAGGCTGTGAAAATACCCCTCTCCGCGGCCCGCGTGCTGCTTTTCTCCTTCACGCTCGTGCGATGGAGCATGCCCGCCTTACTCTTCGTCATTGGCTTCGCGCCGGCCGCCACAGCCGGTCCCGGCTCGGAGGGCGGCCCGAGCTTCGAACGCCCGGCGCTCGCCGCCGCGCAACCCGGGGACAACGCGGTTCTGGTCTGGGACGACGCCGTGCTTCACGGCATCCGCGTAACAAAGCCGGGTCCCACGATCTGCGCGCGGGCGGTCGCCGTGGTGCACACCGCGATGTTCGACGCGTGGTCTGCCTACGACGCGAGGGCGGTCCCGACGATCCAGCATCCCGGCTGGCGGCGGCCTCCCGTCGAGCGGACCGAGGCGAACAAGTCGGAAGCGATCAGCTACGCCGGATACCGCGCGGTGGCGGATATTTTTCCCTCCGAGGCGGCGTATTACAAGGCGTTGCTGCTTCAGCAGGGTTATTCACCCGGCGACACGACGACAGATCCCTCGACCGCGCGGGGCGTCGGAAACTCCGCCGCGGCCGCGGTGCTGGAATTTCGCCACCGCGACGGGTCCAATCAACTGGGTGACCGCGCGCCGGGCGCGTATTCCGATTACACGGGTTACACGCCCGTGAACACCTCGGTGACGGTGAACGATCCGAACCGCTGGCAGCCTCTCGCGCTCGTAGTCAATGGGGCTATCGTGACTCAGACCTTCACGACGCCTCAGTGGGGGCTCGTCACTCCCTTTGCGCTGCCGGGCGGCTCGGCTCTGCGTCCCGCCAACGGCCCCCCGCGGTATCCGGATCCCGAGTACAAGATCGAGGCGGACGAAGTGCTCGCGTTGAGCGCGGCTCTGACGGACGAACAGAAGGTGCTGACGGAGTACTTCGCGGACGGCCCCGACTCGGAGTTCCCGCCCGGCCACTGGGCCCTCTTCGCGCAGTTCGTCTCGCGCCGCGACGGCCATTCGATCGACAACGACGCAAAAATGTTTTTCGCTCTCGGAAACGCCCTTCTCGACGCCAGCATCAGCGCCTGGGACGCCAAGCGCGCCTACGACTCCGCCCGTCCGTATACCGCGATCCACTTCCTCTATCGAGGCCAGCTCATTCAGGCCTGGGGAGGGCCCGGCGTCGGGACCGTCACCATGCCGGGAGAGGCCTGGCGGCCCTACCAGATGCCGAATGTCGTGACACCGCCCTTCCCCGAGTTCTTCTCGGGCCACTCCGTGTTCAGCGCCGCGGGCGCCCAGGTCCTCGCCTCGTACACGGGCAGCGACGCCTTCGGCTACTCCGTCCGCATACCCGCGGGCAGCTCGGCCGGCGAGCCCGGCATCGTTCCCGCGACCGACCTCACGCTCTCCTGGAGAACGTTTTCCGAGGCGGCCGACGCCGCGGGCATGTCACGCCGCTACGGAGGGATCCACTTTCGGACGGGCGATCTCGCCGGGCGCGCGGTGGGGCGGGCCGTCGGGGCGCTCGCGTCGAGTCGAGCGAAGGAATTCTTCGAAGGAAACGCGTACGCCGCCGAGGTCATCCCGGTGCATCGGCCGCGGGGCTCCCGGCTAGTCATCCGATAGCAGGTTCGCAAAGCGGCACGATCGGCAAAAGGGCTGCAGGAGACGGCCCCATGATCCTGACGTGCCAGTCCTGCGGGAAGAGAAACCGCTCCCCCGCGGCGCCTGACAGACGCCGGCCGGTGCGGCGCCTGCAAGACCGCGATCTCCCCGGTGCGATCTCCCGGCGCGCGGGGAGAAGGCGAATCTTTTCACCTCAGTGGCGAATACGCTCGCCCCGTGTGGTGTCTCCTGACCGATGGGATGGAGGAGCCTTTCGGGGCGGGAGCGTGAGCGAACGCTGTGTGCGGAAGCGACGGT
>JBBQDF010000374.1:0-3636 GCA_038319475.1 Thermoanaerobaculia bacterium | reverse complement strand
CTTCCTGCCGCTCGGCGAACAGGAAGGGAACGTGGAGCGCCCGCGCGACCTCGTATCCGATCAGGATCCCTCCCATCGCGGGGGAGACGATCACCGCCGGAGAAAACGGGTCGAGCGCTGCGGCGAGCTCACGGCCCGCGGCTTGCGCGCGAACGGGCCACTGGAGGAGAAGAGCGCACTGGAGGTACCGCTCGGAGTGGCGGCCCGAAGAGAGTCGGAAATGTCCCTGAAGAAGCGCACCGGTGGACTCGAAATCGGCGAGCGAGGTCACGAGAGGAAGCTATCAGCCTGTCAGCTCTCAGCCGCTCTGAGGATCGCGCTTATCGCCCTGCGAACCGTGATTCCGGGCCACGGAGCACGAAGGGACCCATGGGATACCGGATGCCAGAGCAGCAACCACCGATCGGCTGAAAGCTCCTCTCAGGCGTCCTTCTCGCGCGAGATCTTGTGATGCTCGATCTTCTTGTAGAGGTTCGAGCGCGGCGTGTGAATCACCTCGGCCGTGCGGCTGATGTTCCATCCGTTCTCGCGGAGCTTCGTCACCAGAAACTCCCGCTCGGCGTACTCCTTGAACTGGGACAGTGTCGCGAGCTGAAGGCCACGTTCCGAAATTTCCGTCGGAGAGACGCGCGCCTCCGGCGGAAGGTCCTTGCCCTCGATCGGCTCCGAGTCCGTCATGATGAGGACTCGCTCGACTAAATTGCGGAGCTCACGGACGTTGCCCGGCCAGGAGCGCGCCTTGAGCACGTTCAACGCGCTCGGCCCGAACCGCCGGGGCCGCTGATTGTCGCGTTGCGAGAAGAGCCGGGAAAAGTGCTCGACGAGCTCCGGAACGTCATCCGTCCTCTCGCGCAGCGGAGGCGTGCGCACCGGCAGCACGTTCAACCGGAAGTAGAGGTCCTCGCGGAACCGCGAGTCTCGGATCGCTTCCGTCAGGTCGCGATTGGTCGCTGCGATCACGCGCACCGTCACCTGCCGCACCCGGGCGGCGCCCACCGGCTCGACTTCACCCGCCTCGAGAACCCTCAGGACCTTTGCCTGCGCGCGGGCGGACATGTCCCCGATCTCGTCCAGAAAAATCGTTCCGCCGTCGGCCTCGACGAATTTCCCGGTCTGGCGGCGCACGGCTCCCGTGAACGAGCCCTTCTCGTGGCCAAAGAGCTCGGATTCGATCAACTCCTCGGGGATCGCGGCGCAGTTGACCTGGATGAACGGGCCCGACGCGACGCGGGAGCCCTGGTGAATTTCGCGGGCCACGAGCTCCTTCCCGGTCCCGCTCTCTCCGACGACGAGCACCGTCGCGGTCGTCGGCGCAGCGCGGGCCACCTCCGCCCGAAGTTGGGCCATCGGAGCGCTGCGGCCGACGAGGACCGACTCTTCCTCGAGCTTCTGCCGCAGCCTCTCGTTCTCGGCACGGAGGGAGTTCCGCGAAAGGGCGTTCCGGATCGAGACCAAGATCCGCTCGCGCTGGGGGGGCTTCTCCAGGAAATCGATCGCGCCGCGGCGGGTCGCCTCGATCGCGGTCGCGATGTCCCCGTGCCCCGAGATCATCAGAACCGGCGGCGCGTTCTCGCGAGCCACGATCCGGTCCAGAATTTCGAAGCCGTCCATGCCCGGCATCTTGATGTCGAGCAAAACGGCATCGATCCTGGTGCCGTCCAGGTCCGCGAGCGCGGTCTTGCCGTCGGGCGCCGAGAGAACTTCGAACCCCTCGTACTCGAGGATCATCCGCAGGGCATCGCGGATGCCGCTGTCGTCATCGACTACGAGGACTTTCTGCGCCATGGACCCCTTTCCCTAGCAAACCTCACGCCCCCCTGGGGGAGCTAGCGCGTCTCCAAAACGACTGCGCCCGCCGCGCGGGCGGGCGCACCCGGTATTCCGAAAGAGTCTCGTCAGTCGTCGATCTTCACCAGCGCGAAGAAAGACTGCTTGACCTGCGGGCGCAGCACGTACAGCCGCAGGTACTCGCCTTTGGACGTGTTTTTTACGATCCGGCCGAAGTCCTCCGTCGTTCCGACAGGCTTTCCGTTCACCGAGGTGATGACGTCGCCTTCGCGCAGCTGCGCGTCGGCCGCCGGCGAGACCTCCTTCACGTGCTGGACATAGAGGCCCTGGACTCCGGTGTCGAGCCCCGCGGCCCTTCGCATGTCCGGCGTCAGTGTTTGCACCGAAATCCCGATCTTCCCGCGGGACTCGTCGGCGCTGCGGCCGCTCTTCTCCGTTTCGAGCGCCGCGTCCGCGCCCCGCTCCGACAGAATCACGGTGACGGGACTTTCCTTCCCGTCGCGCATGACCATGAGCTTGACGTGCGTGCCCGGGGACTTGGCGGAGACGTAACCGATCAGGTCGCGCGTCTCGTGCACCGGAACGTTGTCGACGCGAACGATCGTGTCGCCGGGCTGGAGTCCCGCCTTGTCGGCCGGCTCGCCCTTGACGACGGACTCCACGAAAGCGCCGTCCGCGCCCTTCAGCTTGAAAGCCGCGGCGACGTCGGGATCGACGTTGCGGATGTTGATCCCGAGATAGCCGCGCGTCACCTTCCCCTTGTCGCGCAGCTGCGGCAGGACCTGCTTCAATGTGTTGATGGGGACGGCAAATCCGATGTTCTGGGCGGGTCGAAACATCGCCGTGTTGATTCCGATCACTTCGCCGTTGACGTTGATGAGCGGACCGCCTGAATTTCCGAAGTTGATAGCGGCATCGGTCTGGATGAAGTTTTCAAAAGAGCGGGTCGCGGCGTCCGCGGTCAGCCCGCTCCGTTCCTTGGCCGACACGACGCCCACCGTCACGGTCTTGTCGAACGTCAGAGGATCGCCGATCGCCATCACCCACTCGCCCACGCGGAGCCGGTCGGAGTCTCCGAGCGGAATCGGGACGAGCTTTCGCTTCGCGTCGATCTTCAGAAGAGCCAGGTCCGTTGCGGGGTCGCGGCCCACAATTTTGGCCGGAAAGCGTTCCTTGGCCAGCCGCACTTCGACTCTGTCGGCGTTCTCGACCACGTGATTGTTCGTGACGACGTAGCCGTCCTCGGAAATCACGAAGCCGGTGCCGCCCTGGACTTCCTTGTGCTCCTCGTCGTCTCCGCGCGGCTGGTTGCGCCGCGGTCCGAAGAAGAACTCGAAGGGGTCTCCCTCTCCCCCCTGTCCCTGACCGCCTCCGCCAAACGGACTTCCGCGCCGGGCGGCGCCCCGCACGATGTCCGTCGAGGTAATCGAGACGACCGAAGGCATCGCCTCTTCGGCGATGTCCGCGAAGGAGGGGGCCGTAATCGCGGAGGCGGGATGGGCGCGGCCACGGGCCGGCGCCTCCCGTTGGGCTTCGGAGCGGGGGGTCACGTTGACGGAACCGGCGACCACCATCCCGAAGACGACCGCGGCGGCGATCAGAACGGAAAACGAAAGGGCGCGCTTGGTGGACTTCTGCATACGGGTCGTTTCTCCTCATCTCCTCAGTGACCGCGGGCTCGTTCCCCGGTCTTTTACGCGCAACACGGTTGCGGAATTTCGAATTCCTACCGTCGCATGCCGTCGCCTCCGCTCACTCCGGGACGTGCCGTCCGCCGCGTCACGGCGGACGGCACCGGCGAGCGGCTCGCCTGTTGGCTCGACCGCTCGCCTCGTCCCTGCGTTCGCT
>JBBQDF010000373.1:0-3638 GCA_038319475.1 Thermoanaerobaculia bacterium | reverse complement strand
TTTCCGGGTCTCCGCGGTGCTTTCGGTCCCGCTCCTGCTTCTGGCGATGCGAGAGCTCCTGCCCGGACCGGCGGGCATGGCGGCGATCCCGGCCCTCCCGTGGATCGAGCTCGCGCTCGCGACGCCGGTCGTTCTGTGGGGCGGCTGGCCCTTCTTCGTTCGTTTCGCTCAGTCGATCGGGAACCGCAGCCTGAACATGTTCACGCTGATCGGCCTCGGCGTCGCGGTCGCGTATCTCTACAGCCTCGCCGGCGTTTTTCTCCCGAATCTTTTCCCGGCTTCGTTCCGCGACGCCTCCGGACAGGTCGGCCTTTACTTCGAGGCCGCCGCTGTCATCGTGACTCTCGTGCTCCTCGGGCAGGTTCTGGAGCTGAAGGCCAGGAGCAGGACGGGCGCCGCGATCCGCGCGCTTCTGGATCTCGCGCCGAAGACGGCCCGGCGCGTCGGGGACGACGCCACGGAAACGGATATTCCGCTCGATCAGGTCGCGGTCGGAGACCGGCTCCGGGTGCGACCGGGCGAGAAGATTCCCGTGGACGGATCCGTGATCGAGGGCAGCACGGCCGTCGACGAGTCCATGGTGACCGGCGAGCCGATCCCCGTAGAAAAGAACCCGGGTGATCGCCTGATCGGGGCGACGGTGAACGGGAGCGGTTCCGTGATCCTGAAGGCCGAACGGGTCGGCGCGGAAACGATGCTCTCGCAGATCGTGCGCCTGGTCGGCGAGGCCCAGCGGACTCGGGCGCCTATTCAGAAGCTCGCGGATGTCGTCGCCGGCTACTTCGTGCCGATCGTCATCGCGGTGGCGGTCATCACGTTCGGTGTCTGGGCGTTCCTGGGACCCGATCCGAAAATGGCCCATGCGCTGGTGAATGCCGTCGCCGTGCTGATCATCGCGTGCCCGTGCGCTCTGGGACTGGCGACTCCCATGTCCATCATGGTCGCGACGGGGAAAGCGGCGGGAGCCGGGGTGCTCTTCCGGAATGCCGAAGCGATCGAATCGCTGAGGAAGGTGGACACCCTCGTCATCGACAAGACGGGGACGATCACCGAAGGCAAGCCGCGTGTCGCCACCGTGGCGGCGCAGCCCGGCTTCGACGAATCGGAGGTCCTCCGGCTGGCCGCCAGCCTCGAGCGCGGGAGCGAGCATCCGCTTGCGGCCTCGATCCTGGCGGCAGCCGCAGAAAAGAAGCTCGATCTCGAGCCCGTTCAGGAGTTCAAATCGCTGACGGGGCGAGGCGTTTCCGGACGCCTGGCCGGTCGGGCCGTCTCGCTCGGGAACCGGAAATTGCTCGACGAGCTGAGCATCGACTCAGGGCCGCTGGGCGCCCGGGCGGAAGACATGCGGCGTCAGGGCCAGACCGCGATTTTCCTGGCGGTGGATGCGAAACTTGCGGGCGTAATCGGTGTCGCCGACCCGATCAAGACGACGAGCCCCGACGCCATTCGGCTGCTGCGCGAGGACGGGATCCGCGTCGTCATGCTCACCGGCGACAGCCAGACGACGGCGAACGCGGTGGCGAGTCAGCTCGGAATCGACGAAGTGGTCGCCGAAGTCTTCCCGGAAGACAAGGTCAACGTCGTCAAGCGATTTCAGACCGAAGGACGTTTCGTCGCGATGGCGGGAGATGGGATCAACGACGCGCCCGCTCTGGCCCAGGCACAGGTGGGAATCGCAATGGGCACCGGAACCGACGTGGCGATGGAGAGCGCCGGCGTCACGCTCCTGCGGGGCGACCTCATCGGCATCGTACGGGCCCGTGCTCTCTCCCGAGCGACGATGCGAAACATAAAGCAGAATCTCTTTTTCGCCTTCCTCTACAACGTCCTCGGGATCCCGATCGCGGCCGGGGCGCTTTACCCCTTTTTCGGCCTTCTTTTGAGCCCGATGATCGCCGCGGCGGCGATGAGCTTCAGCTCGGTCTCGGTGATCGGAAATTCGTTGAGGCTGGCTCGCACCGACATCCAGGAGATTCCGGCGACACGTTCGAGGATCCAAAGGCCAAAAGGGAACAAGACCCTCTAGTTAGCGCGACCGAGCAGCGCCGGTGCCTTACCGGCGCCTGCCCGGCCCGGGATCGGGCTGCTACTTACAGTCCGGGTGACCGCACCCGCACTTCCCACCGCTCATCTTTCCCTGTGAGCAGGAGTCGGAGCAGCATCCGTTCACCTTCGTCTCCTTGCACTTGCACGCAGAAGCCTTGCACTTGCTCTGTTCGGCCATTTGAAGCCTCCTGCCAAAATACTGTGCAATTGCGAGACCGTCTGAGAACGCTTCTACCTAGCCGGTCATCGCAGGCCCCCGGAAACAGAGCACGGCAGAGTCGTACGTGCGTTCGGCTTCCGCCGGCTCCGAATGCTGGGTCGTTACTCCACGATCGCCGCTTTGAGAACGCGGGCGCGCAGCCTGGATGGTTCCACGGGTCGACCCAGGCGACGACCAGAGTATCGCCGGTGCACTTGATTCGAGGAAACCGCTCGATCTTGCCGCCGACGTTTCCGAGATCACGATCGGCGCTCCATCGATCCGCGCGAGTCTCGCGACGGGCACGAAAAGGTCGACCGCCAGAAGCCAGACCACCGCGCCAAAGGCGTCCCGCGCCCCGGGCTCACGGCGGGCTGGGCTTCCACAGCCGTCCCATAAAGCGCTCCCGACCCCCACCGAACAGATAATGCAGACCGGCCCCCGCGTGACGCCTGTCGAGCCCTCGAAGCCGCCGGCCGGTCAACAGCCGGGAGATCGCGTTCGCCGCCTTCGACGTGGCACTTTCCGATTTCTCGAGACTCCAGGGCCGGTCCCGGGCGCTTTTCTAAATCTGCCCTCCTGCTGCATCCAGCAGAAGGACGGAAAGCTCTATCGCACGCTGGCGAAGAAGACCGTCGAAACGTGCTGCTGCAAAGCGGGGAGCGCGGAAGGTCGCCGAAAAATAACCGCGACGCCGACGGATCGGGCATCTCGATATAAGAAAGAGGCCGGTCTCGACGGCGGTCAAGCCGGGGAGGCAGATTTTGACGCTGTCCCGGAAGCCGGCCCCCGCCGTCCCCTGCTCAGGACACGCGCGCCGAGCTCGCGGCGCAAATCCCTGAAGGCACAGGCGCTACGATATGGACCAATCCTTGCTGTTGTAGGGCATGGAGGTGCGTGTATGAACGCAAAAAACAGAACGATGGTACTGGTCGGCGCAGGGCTCGCGATGCTTCTGGCGTCTGTCGGAACGGCAAGGCCGCACGGGGCGAATACCCTGTCCGACCAG
This sequence comes from Thermoanaerobaculia bacterium, assembly GCA_038319475.1. GTDB lineage: Bacteria > Acidobacteriota > Thermoanaerobaculia > UBA5066 > Gp7-AA6 > JALYUA01. The sequence goes on along the minus strand of JBBQDF010000373.1, from coordinate 384 downwards.
GGATACCAGCAGATGCGTCAATTCGCGCACGCTCTCGACGAGCAGGCGCAGCACGCAAACGACCAGGCCCGGCACCGGGGAGTCTGGTTCTACGGGCACGACCCGCGGTTCACGAGGGCGATCGACAGCTTCGCCGACCGCGCGAGTCGTTTTCACGACCGCATGGATGAGTACCGCACCGCGCCCTGGCAGGTGGACGACGAGCTCCGGCTTCTCCTGCGCGACGCGAAAGCGGTCCAATATCGGCTGAGGCGTTCTCGAAATGCGGATAACCACACGGTCGCCGACTGGAATCAGACGGTCACCCTTTTGAACCAGATGATCCGCGTTTACCAGGCGGACCTCCGTAATCAGTATGACGACGGCCCGGACGCGCAGTACCGC
>JBBQDF010000372.1:0-3659 GCA_038319475.1 Thermoanaerobaculia bacterium | reverse complement strand
GATCTCCCGGAGCACTTCTTCGATGTCGGGCTCCCCGTGCGGCGCCTTCGTCGGGTAGTCCCAGGCGAGCGCCTCGAGAGGAGCGTTTCGCGCATCAGGGCTCGTTTTCGCGCGCGCCTTCAGCCGGGTCGCCAGGTGGTGGATGAACCACGCCTCGCTGCGGGCGTCGCCCGGCGGGTCGACGGCCTTCTCTCGCCACTGGAGCAGCCGCTGCGTGTTGGTGAAGCAGCCCTCCTTCTCCGCGTGTCCGGCGGCCGGAAAGAGGAACACCTCCGTGCCGATGTCGTCGGGCGACAGCTCGCCGCGCGCGACCTCGGGCGAGTCGTACCAGAAGCTCGCCGTTTCGATCTCCACGAGATCGCGCACCACCAGCCACTTCAGCTTCGCCATGGCCTTGCGCTCGAACCGCGAGTTGGGAGCCCCGACGGCTGGGTTCTGGCCCATCACGAACAGACCTTCGATCTTTCCCTCTCCCATCTCGAGCCAGTACCCCTGGTGCGAATGGTCGCCGGTGACGCGGGGCATCCAGCCGAAGCCGAAGTCGTTTTTTAGCGTCGCGCGATCCCCGTAGTACGCCTTCAGGAGACTGACGATGTACTTGTCGAGATTGTTCCACCAGCCCTTGTCGGAGTGATTCGTCTCGACGTACTGCGCGAGCGTGTCGACCTTCGCGTCGAAGAACGGCATCGGCAAATATCCCGGCAGGATGTCGTAGAGCGTCGGTATGTCGGTCGATCCCTGGATCGAGGCGTGCCCCCGCAGCGCGAGGATGCCTCCTCCGGGACGCCCGATGTTTCCGAGCAGGAGCTGGAGAATGGCGGCCGATCGGATGATCTGCGCTCCCGTCGAGTGCTGCGTCCAGCCGACGGAATAGCAGATCGCGGCGGTTCTCTCGGGTCCTGAAGCGGCGGAAAAGACGTCGGCGATCCGGAGGAACGCCTCCGGCGGCACACCGCAAGCCTGCTCGACCATTTCGGGCGTGTACCGGGCGAAGTGACGTTTCAAGACCTGGAAGACGCAGCGCGGATGCTCGAGCGATTCGTCCCTCGGGGCAGGATTCAGATCGTCCTGGGATTCGCCGCCGCGCTCCTTCGCGTGCCCGCTGCCGGAGGGCTCGTGACCCGGCTCTCCCGTCTTCGACCGCGCGCCCTCGTACAGCCAGGTTTCGGGAGAGTACTTTCCGGTCTCCTCGTCCCATCCCGAAAAGACGCCGCCGAGGTCTTCCGTGTCGCGAAAGTCCTCACGCAGGATCGTCGCCGCGTTGGTGTACTTCACGACGTACTCCCGGAACTCCCGTCCGTTCTCGAGCACGTACCGGATGAGCCCGCCGAGAAAGACGATGTCGCTCCCGACGCGCAGCGGCACCCAGTGGTCCACCATCGCGGACGTGCGCGTGAACCGCGGGTCCACGTGAATGACCTTCGCGCCGCGCTTCCTCGCCTCGACCACCCACTGGAAACCCACGGGATGGTTCTCGGCCATCGAGGAGCCCATAATCAGGATCGCGTCCGCGTTGGCCAGGTCCTGCTGCGAGGTCGTCGCCCCGCCTCTTCCGAACGAAGTGCCCAGACCGGGCACCGTGGAGCTGTGTCAAATTCGGGCCTGGTTACTGACGGCAACGATGCCGAGGCCTCCCGTGAAGAGCTTCTTGATCAGATAGTTCTCTTCGTTGTCGAGCGTCGCGCCGCCCAGATGCGCAATCCCGGCGCACTGCATGACGGGCCGGCCGTCGCGCGTCTCCTCGAACGAGCGTTCGCGCGACTCCCACACGCGGTCCGCGACCATGTCCATCGCCGTCTCGAGGTCGATCTCCGTCCATGCGCGCGCGAAGGGCGCCCGGTATTTGACCCGCGTCAGGCGCTGCGAGTGCGTCAGGAGCTCGAAGCTCGCGGAGCCCTTCGGGCACAGCCGGCCACGCGAGATCGGCGACTCGGGGTCCCCCTCGATCGACACGAGCGCGTTGTCGCGATGGTAGACGAGCTGCCCGCACCCGACGGCGCAGTAGGGGCAGACGGAACGGGCAACCTCCGCGCCATCGGTCTTCGGCCGAAGCGTCCGGGTGCGTTCACTCATCGCCTCCGGCCCGGTCCCGTCGCCGCCTTCGAGAATCTGCCGGACGAGAGGCCAGCGCCGCAGGAGTTCAGGGATCATGCTTCTCTCTTCTCACAGACCGGCGCCCGCTGCAACGCCCGAGCCGCCTCGAACGAAGGGGATCAGGCTGAAGGAACGTGATCCCCCCTCCACGGGTGAATCCGCGGGATCCAGCGCGGGACGTTCTCCCGGAAGACCGGATACTCCTGGGGGTACGCCTTCATCAGGGTGGGCTCCTCGTAGAGCAGAACGAAGAGGTGGAACGCGGCCCACACGCAGGCTGCGTAAGTGAGCAGACGCAGGTCGCCGAAGAGGAGCGCCTGGCCGGCGATCAAAGACGCAACGGCGACATACATCGGATTGCGCATGTGCCGGTACAGGCCCGAGACCACGAGATGGCGCGTTGGCATCAGCGGCATCGGCGTCCCGAGCCCCTTCGCGCCGAACCTCCAGAAGGATTCGAGGAGAACCGCGAGACCCGCGACTATGAGGAGGATGGCGGCGGCCCGGCCGAACTCCGATCCGGGATACCGGCGGAAACGCCAGCGGGTGAGCCAGAACGGAACCAGCCCCGCCACAGTGCCGGGGGCGAGGAACAGAAAGACCAGGGACCCCGCGGTCGCGAACGTTCTCGCTTCCATCACGTCACGGACGGTCCGCGCGCCCCCGGGTGCAGGTCGACGGCGATGTTTCTCCATTTTCCCTGACGGAATCTCGCAACACTCAGGATCGCGCGCGTCGAGTGGCCGAGCACGATCGCGAGCCAGATGTCGCTCGGCTGCAGCGGACGCTTCGCCTGGATCGCGAAGCAGAGACCGATCGGGACCGCGATCTGCGAAATCAGCGAAATGAACAGGGGGCTCCGTGTGTCGCCGGTGCCCTGAAGCCCGCCCGTGTATGCCAGCGCGACCGTCACGAAGAGCCCGGACACGCTGAGATATCGAAGCAACTCCTCCCCGAGAGAAGTGACCAGCGGTTCCGTCATGCCGAAAACGCCCAGCAGGAGGCGGGGAACGGCGAGAAACAGAACGCCGACCACGGCGGCCAGCGCGAGACCGAACCGCGCAGCCACCGCCACTCCGCGGCTCGCGCGCTCGGGATTTCCCGCGCCGAGGTTCTGGCCCGCGATCGTGGCCGACGCTCCGAGGAGGCCCACGGAAGTCCACGTGATCAGGGAGAAGAGCTCCGTATACCCGACGGCGAACGCCGCCTGCGCCGCGGCGCTGTGCTCGAGCGAGCCGATGAAGCGCAGCAGCAGCACGCCCGCCACGTTCATCGCGATTCCCTGCACGCCGGAGGGCAGGCCGAACCGGAAGAGCGATCGGATGACCGCGAAGTCCGGCTTCAAGTCCATGCCGCGATGAAACTGGATGACGGATCCGGGCGAGAACGTCTTCCAGAGGCAGTACCCCGCCGCGATCGTGCTGCTCGCGATCGTCCCGAGCGCGGCCCCGAGGGTCCCGAAGCGCGGGATCAGCATGACGTTGAAGACGACCGTGAGGACGGTCATCGTCACGCCGAGCCGCAGCGGTGTGCGCGGGTCGCCAGCCGCGCGGAAGGCACCGCTC
>JBBQDF010000371.1:0-3668 GCA_038319475.1 Thermoanaerobaculia bacterium | reverse complement strand
CGGGCGCCGGAGGCGATGAGCGCCGAAAGCAGCGCGCGGACGATGGCGGGTCCGCCGTGAACCGAGATTTCCGCCACGTCCTCTCCGGTGGCGGAGCGTGGCGCCTCGAAAAACGTGACGAGTCCGCGGTCGATGGGAGCGGCGTCGGGTCCCGCGCAGAAGCGCGCCAGGACCGGACGGCGGGCGGGAAGCGGGTCCGGAAGGTCCCGCGCGACCCGGCGCAGAATCGCCGTCGTCTCTGGCCCGGAGAGCCGCAGGAGAGCGAGAGCGGAACGGCCGGGAGGCGTCGCCGGAGCGACGATCGTGCCTTCGAGTGAAAAACGATCGCGACGCATCGTGTCTGACGAGTTCTTTGCGATGTCCCCTGCGCCGGGACGGTCTGCGGAAGCGTCCGCTCAGCTCGCCTTCGGCCGCACCGCGACGCGCTTTAGAAACCCGTCCCCTTCGCTCTCCGTCTCGACTTCCGGGTCGGCGGCGAGAGCGAGGTGGATCAGCCGCCGCTCCCCCGGAGACAGGGGCGGCAGGAGCTGCGGGCTGCGGGTGCGCTTGGCTTCGTTGGCGGAGCGCAGGGCGAGCTCCTCGAGCGACTCGCGCTGCTGGGCCCGGAACCCCTCCGCATCGAGGCGCGGATACACGGGTCGGCCGAGCTTCTTCGACGCGATGCGGCCCGTCAGGACCTCGAGCCCGTTCAAGCCTTCCCCCCGGTTCGCCAGCAGCGGCTCCGTGTCGTCGCCGATCAATTCGAAAAGCATTTCCTCGCCAGCTCGCCGCCGCGTTTCGACCAGGAACCCCGCGGCCGACAGAAGCTCGGTCAGAGTCGCTTCGACCGTCGAGAACGCTTCGTCATCCATCGCCCCCGGCCCGACGGAGTCCGACCGGGGACGCTCTTCGAAGTCCGTCGAAGCGGTCGCGGACCGCGAGGGCCGGCTCGCGGGCGCGGGTGCGCGCGGGGGGCCGGCGGGCGTCTCCTCGCGCGGAGGGCTCGCCTCGCCCGGGGACGGGGCCTCGCGCGGCGCGTCGGCGTGGCCGGCGATACGGGAGCCGGGACTCGCAGGAGGCGCGCCTGACGGCTCGCCCTGACCCGGCGCGGCAGAAGCCGGTTTCGCGCCCGGTTCGTCGTCGATCGCGACTTCGATCTCGACGACCCGTCCGCCCCAGAAGGATTTTTCGTCCCGGACGATCGAGTACCGCAGCGAAGAGGCGGGCCGCTTCAACTCGCGAAGCGCGGTCTCGATGGCTTCCTGCTCCGACTTGCCTTCAAATCGCATGAGAACTCCCGCGCGTCCGCCTACGCGCGCGCCTGCCGAAGTTTTTTCGGTTCCGGCGCCGGCTCGCCGCCGCTCGCCATCTTGTTGATGATCATCTGCTGAAAGATCGTCAGCACGTTGGAAAAAAGCCAGTACAGGACGAGCCCGGAGGGCATGTCCTTCAGGAAGAATCCCCAGAGAAGCGGCATCGCCATGAAGATCTTCTTCTGCGCGGGATCCGCCGTCGTCGGCGTCATGGCCTGCTGCACGTACATCGAAACGATCATCAGGATCAACAGGACGTACGTGTGGTCGACCGCCGACAGGTCGTGGATCCACAGTACGAAGGGGGCGTGCCGCAGCTCGATCGAGCGGGAGAGCACGTTGTAGAACGCGACTAAGATCGGGAGCTGCAGCAGGACGGGGAAGCACCCGCTCATCGGGTTATAGCCCTCCGTCTTGTAGAGCGTCATGATCTCTTCGTTCATCTTCGCGCGCTGCGCCGCGTCGGTTTTCGCCTTCTTGTACTTGTCCTTGATGGCGTTCATCTTCGGCGCGAGCTTCTGCATCTTCTTCATCGACGAGTAGCTCTTGTGCATGAGGGGAAAGAGCAGGATGCGGATGAGCAGGGTGACTAAGAGAATGGCGAGCCCGAAGTTCCCGACCAGTCCGTAGGTGCGCTTTAAGAGCCACAGAAGCGGCCTTGCGAGGATTCCGTACCAGCCAAAGTCGACGGTCCTCTCGAGCCCCAGGTGCGCGCTCTCGAGAACCTCGACGTCCTTTGGCCCGAAATACGCGCGCGCATCGAGCACGCCGCTCGCGCTGACGCCCGCGGTGATTCCCGGACCCGGCTTCGCCGCCGCGTCCTTTCCCGTCATCGGGCCCACGCCGGGAACCGGGAGCGCCAGGGCGGTCGTCGCCTGCCGGGGCAGGAGGACGGCGAGGAAGTAGTTGTCCTCGAGCCCGGCGTAACCCCTGTCGGCCAGCGGCCACGCCTGCGGTTTTTCGAGCTTCTCGGCGCGCGCGCGCTCGAAGCCGTTGCCGCTGGTTGCCATCGCCGCCGCGGGGGGCGAATACCGCGAGACCTGCTCCTCGGCGTCGTTGCGCAGGCCCGTTCCGACCAGCACCGTGTACGGGGCCGCCCCCGCGACCGCCGTGTGCACGTCGAAGAGATACCCCGTTCCGAGACGGATCTCCTTCGTCACGGAGATCCCGCCGTCGGAAAACCGGAGGCGCACGCCGCGGTCCGCGAGCCGTTCGACCGAGAAAAGCGCCTGCGCGACTCGAGCGGTCAGGTCGGGCTTTCCGGGGAAGTCGAGCGCCAGCGGCCGCGGCGCGGGAGGCGCCACCTGCCTGACGAGCTCGAGCGCGTGCTTCTGCTCGTCCGTGTGTCGCAGAAGAACGTAGGAGGAAAGGACTCCGCCTCGATTGGACACCGTGGCGCGGACGAGATCGTTCGAAAGGACCGTGGTCTGCTCGGCGGCGGCTGCTACCGGCGCAAGCGCCTCGGGAGGCAGAACCGGCGCGGCAGCAGCGGTCGCGCCTGGACCGGGAGCGCCGGGAACCGCCGCCGGCGCTCCCGCGGCGGCGGTCGGAACCGACCGCGTGGCCGCGGGCTGCGGCGCGTTTCGCGCGGCGAGCGCCTCCCACAGGACGAGGACGCCCAGAGAGAGTGCGGCGGCGAGAAGGAGGCGTTTTTCCATCAGGTCAGGGAACCGGGTCATCGCCGCCGGGCCGGAAAGGGTGGCAGCGCAGCAGTCTTCCCAGGGCCAGTCGCCCCCCGTGCAGGAAGCCGTGGCGCTCGACCGCCTCCCGCGCGTAGACGGAGCACGTGGGCTCGAAGCGGCACGCGCTCGGCAGAAAGGGGGAAATCGCGGCCTTGTAGAAGCGCAGAACCGCGACCGCGAACCGGGCGAGCGGGCTCACGCGCGGGGGAGCCGCGAGGCGCCGCGGCGCAGGCAGTCGGCGTAGTCCCGCTCGAGATCCTCGAAATCCGCGGAGCCTGCGGAGGGGCGGGCATTGACGACAACCTCGATCGAACGCGCCGGGCGCTGCCGGCGAAAGAGCTCCCGTACCCGGCGTTTGACGCGGTTGCGAGTCACGGCATCGCCCACGCGTCTGGAGACGGAGATTCCGATGCGAGGCTTCCCCGAGCCCGGACGGGCGAGCAGAAAGACGAGGAAGTGTCGCCCGGAGACCCGGACCCCCGAGGAGTAGCACTCTTCGAATTCCGTTCGTTTGCGAAGGCGGTCGTCCCGGGAAAATGTCTCCCGGACAACGCTGCCCGAGTTCACACCGCGAGCTTTTTACGCCCTTTGCGGCGGCGGGCCGAGAGGACGGCGCGCCCGGAACGAGTCCGCATCCGCACCAGAAACCCGTGGGTGCGCTTGCGGCGGCGATTGTTCGGCTGAAAGGTCCGTT
>JBBQDF010000370.1:0-3696 GCA_038319475.1 Thermoanaerobaculia bacterium | reverse complement strand
GATCTGCTCGAGACGCTTCTTCTGCTCGTCCACGAGCCGGTCGGCCTCGACCTTTGCCTCGTCGACCTTGCGCTGGCTTTCGCCGACCGCGCTTTCCTTGCGGTTGTACTCCTCCTCCCGGCGCTCCTGCGCCGAGAGCTTGCGGTCGAGGTTCTCCTCCTTCTGGAGGACCCGCTTCTCGAGCGCCTGAAGCTCGACGCGGCGGGCGGCGACGGTCTTGTCGAATTCCGCGCGGGCGGCGAGGACGCTCTCCTTGGCCTCGATCGAGGCCTCCCGGAGTTTCGCCTCGGCGGTCTTGCTCGCATCCGAGAGGACGCGTTGCGCTTCGAGCTTCGCCGCCGCGTGGCTGACGGCAAACCTCTTTTTGAGGCCGGCGTACGCCATCGCGCCGATCACGCCCCCGAGGACGAGACCGATCGCGATCGCGATCGCGTAACTTGATCCCATGGTCGGCTCCCCTTCTCCCGCGGGGCGCCGAAGTCGAGCCGGCTACTCGCTAACCGCTAGAACGTCAAACGCGCGACGCCAAACATGCCTAAGCGTCCGGAAGTCGTTTTCCCGCCACAATTCTCATTTCGGGTTTTCCACTACCGATGCGACCGCTCGTCCGTTTGGTGTCCCCGGGGTTTGCCCCGGGAGCGCCGACGCCTCGTCTTCAGCTGCCCAGAGCGGCGTCCAGTTTCTCTATGAGACGCTCCGCCCGCGCCACCGCGTCGGTCGGGGCGTCCTTCCGTGATTTCTCCCGCTGATGCAAGTCGTCCGAGATGTTCAGGGCGGCCAGAATGGCAATTTTTGTCGTGTCGACTGTTGCCGTCTTCTCCGCCACTTCTTTCATTCTGGAATCGACGAATCGGGCCAGGTCGTGAATGTACGTGCTGTCGCCCTCGGCCCGGACGTTGTACGTCTGGCCGAAAATTTCTACCTGGGTGACGCTGCCCCTTCTGTTCAACGGAGGCAGACTCCTTTCGTGGACCGCAGTCTATTCTCTGTCCTCCAGCGGAGTCAATGAGTTAGCTGTCGGCCGTCAGCTGTCAGCTAACAGCGCCGAAGAACGGGAAAAACGCTCGCGCCCGGGGCAGGAATGAAGGATTCGCGACGGGCGCGATATTCCGCCGAGCCCGGGGGTCGCTATTGGCTGTTAGCTGACAGCTGAGAGCTGAGAGCTGAGAGCTACTTCTCCTCCGCCGCCTCGAGCGAGTGGATCAGCTTCTCCAAACGCTCGCGGACGGCCTGCTGTTCTTTCTCGAGCCGCTCGACGGATCCCTTCGCGTCGGCGGATTCCTTTTCGGCTTTCCGCGCGGCCGCAAGCTCCGTTCGCAGCCGTTCGTTGTCGCTCGCGAGGGTCTGGAGACGCCCGAGCAGCTTTTCGATCTTGCGGTCCAGGGCGTCGAAGATTTTGGTGTTCGCGTTGTCCATGAGCTCCCGCCTCCTGCGGGTCTGAGCCAGGAATTCTTAAAAAATTACTCCAAAGCGTTCCTGGAGGGCGACCGCCAGGCGATCCCTCTCCCGGTTGACTTCGTCGGAGGTGAGCGTCCGTTCAATCGACCGGAAGGTCAGCCGCACGGTCGTTCTGGTGCGGTCGCCCGGGACGCCCGGTCCCTCGTACCGGTCGGTCACACGGCAGGATTCGAGGTCAGTCGGCAACCGCTCCCGGACAAACGCCGCGATTTCGTCCCAGAGGACTCCGCGGGGCTGAGAGAACGAGAGATCCACCTCGACCGGCGGGAAGGTCGAATAGGGGGAAAACCGCGCGACCCGCGGCCGGCTCGGGATTCTTTCGATCAGGAGCTCCCCGGCGAAGACGTTCTCAGGCAGGGAGCGCCGTTCGCCCTCCTCCGGTGAGAGAAGGCCGACGACGCCGAGAATGCCGACGGACGTTTCGACCCAGGCCGCGGCGCCGCGAGCGAAGCCCGGCATTTCGGCGGTCCTCCAGCAGAGATCCTCGGCGGCGATCCAGGGTTCGACCACCCGCTCGACGATCCCCTTCGCGTCGAAGAAGTCGGCAGGGCGAGTCTGCGCCGGAGCGCTCCAGTGAGGACGCAGGGACCCCGCCAGCGCAAACGCGAATCGGCGCGACTCGAGCGACGGAGGATTTTCGGGATCGCCATCGGCCCTTCCGAACGCGCGGCCCACTTCGAACAGCGCCGCATCCGCCCGCCCGTGCCGGGCGTTGGCGGAGAGGGCATCGAGGAGCCCGGGGAGGAGCGTCGCGCGAAGGTCGCGGCGAGTCTCGTCGAGCGGGTTCGCGACGGAAATCGAAGGCCCCATTCCGGCGGCGTCGAGCCACGGCCGGAAGGGCGCTTCGCTCTCACTGCGGTCCACGAACGGGTACCCGACCGTTTCGTAGAGCCCCGCCGCGACCGCGCCGTCCGAGAGGCTGTCCTCGACGATCCTCCGCGGCTCGAGGTAGCGGCCCGGGGCCAGCGCCGGAGGAACTCGCGAGGGGAGGCGGTCGTATCCGTGGACCCTCAGCACCTCCTCGACCAGATCGTCCTCGATGCGCACGTCGTGCCGGCGCAGGGGTATCTGAACGGAGACCCGGCGGCCCCGCACCTCCGGCGCAAATCCGAGCCGTCCGAGTATGTCCGCCGCGGCCTCGAGCGTCAGCGTGTCGTCCCCCGCCACCAGGCGCAGACGCGACAGCCGCAGGCCCGCACGCCTCGTCTTGAACGGGGCGCCCCGAACGTCCAGCAGTCCGGGCGCGAGCGAGCCGCCGGCCGATCGCAGGATCAGATTCGCGGCCAGGTTGAGCGCCCCCGGAATCGCCGCGACGTCCGCGCCCCGCTCGAACCGGTGCGAGGCGTCGGTGTGCATCCCGAGGCGGCGCGCGGTCCGGCGGACCGCGATGGGGTCCCACCACGCGGCCTCGAGAAGGACGTGCCGCGTGTCAGATGTGACGGCCGTGTCGAGCCCGCCCATGATTCCCGCGAGCGAGACCGCGCGCTCGGTGTCCGCGACGACGATATCGGAGGTTTCGAGCCGCCGCTCCACCCCGTCGAGCGTCACCAGTGTCTCCCCCCGCCGCGCTTTGCGCACCACGAGCACCCCGCCGCGGAGCTTCTCGAAGTCGAACGCATGCAGCGGCTGTCCGACGGCCCAAAGCGTGTAGTTCGTGGCATCCACGGCGGCGCTGATCGAGTGGCTGCCGATTGCCGAGAGGCGCGCCGCCACGAGTTGCGACGCGGGAGCGTGGCGCACGCCGCGCAAGAGGAGCGCCCCGAACCGCCGGCAAAGTCGGGGGACTGAGATGACGACCGAGGTCAGCGACTCGACCGCGTCGCCCGACGAGGGCGGCGTCTCCCACTCCGCCGGCGGCGGTGCGAGCGGCGTCGCCGACAGAGCCGCGAGCTCCCGAGCGAGCCCCAGATGGCTCATCGCGTCGGGACGGTTCGGGGTGATCTCGACGTCGAACACGGGCCCGCAAGCGGTTTCTTCGACGGACTCGACCGGCAGGCCGGCCTGATCGAGCAGAGCGCGGGCTCGCTCGGCCGGCGTCGGCGAGGCGAGAAACTCGTCGATCCACTCGAGCGCGAACTTCATGCCGGCTCCCCGAGCAGCCGTCCCGCGTACTGTCCCAGAAAGCGCTCGTCGCCCTCGAAGAGCAGCCGGAGGTCGGGAAATCCGTACAGGAGCAGCGCGATGCGATCGATCCCTCCCCCGAACGCGAACCCGGTGTAGGTCTCCGGGTCGATCCCG
>JBBQDF010000369.1:0-3697 GCA_038319475.1 Thermoanaerobaculia bacterium | reverse complement strand
GGTCTCTCCGCCGCTCACGAGAAGGGCATCGTCCACCGGGACCTGAAGCCCGAGAACCTCTTCGTCACGCGGGACGGCCGCGTCAAGATCCTCGACTTCGGGCTCGCGAAGTTGACGCAGCCGGACACGGCGAACCCTCAGACGAACATTCCGACCGCGCCCGTAGTCGGCGCGACCGAACCGGGCGTCGTCCTCGGCACCCTCGGCTACATGTCGCCCGAGCAGGTCCGCGGAAAGCCCGCCGATGCCCGCAGCGACATCTTCTCGTTCGGCGCGATCCTCTACGAGATGCTCTCGGGGAAGAGAGCCTTTCACCGGGACACCGCCGCGGACACCATGTCGGCGATCCTGCGGGAGGATCCGCCCGACCTCTCGTCGACGAATCGGCAGGTGCCGGCGGGCCTCGACCGGATCGTTCATCACTGCCTCGAGAAGGATCCGGAAGCGCGTTTCCACTCTGCCCACGACCTCGCCTTCCAGCTGCAGGTGCCGGCGACCGACGACGTTTCGGGTGTGGGGGCGGCGGCGTCCGCTCCGGCGCGACGGCTGCCCCCGGCGGTTCTCGCTATGGGCGTCCTGGCGCTCCTGTTGGCCGCGGCTCTGGCCGCGCTCCTCCTGCGTCTTCCGGCCGCGCCCGCCGAACGCCTGGTGCGTTTCTCGGTTCCGATCCCGCCCGGGACGACATACGCGCCTTCCGAAATCTCGCGGGGCGTCTCGATCTCGCCAGACGGGACGCGCCTCGTGATCGAAGCCTTCACCAATGGGCGACGCCGCCTCTACCTGCGTCCGCTCGACTCGGAGAAATTCACCGAGCTCGAGGGTTCTCTGGGGGCGAGCGCGCACTTCTGGTCGCCGGACAGCCGTTTCATCGCCTTCTTCGCGGACGGGAAGCTGAAGAAGATCCCGGCGACGGGCGGTCCGGCGGAAGATCTCTGCCCCGCCGTGTTCGACTGGATCGGGACGTGGGGTCGGGACGGGACGATCCTCTTCGCGCAGATCCCGCCGGGCGAGCCCGGCATCTTTCGCGTCTCGGACCGGGGGGGCGAGCCCGTCCGCGTCATCGGCATGGATCCTTCCCGACCGGAGGCGGTCCTGTGGCCCCAGTTCCTGCCGGACGGCCGCCGGTTTCTCTACCAAGGGTTCGGTCTCGTGAGGAGGAAGGATGGCGGAAAGGTCCGCGACCTGCGCCTGGGGTCGCTCGACTCACGGGAGACGCGCACCCTCATGTCCCTCACCTCCCGCGTCGAGTACGCGGAGCCGGGGTACCTCGTCTTCGTGCGCGACAACGCTCTCTTCGCCCAACCCTTCGACGCGAAGAAAGCGGTCCTCTCCGGGGATCCGACTCTCCTCGCCGAAAACGTCCAGCACTTCTTCGGGCCCGGAAACGCGTCCTTTTCGGTTTCTCAGGCGGGGGCGATCGCCTACCAGACCGCGAAGCCCCCCGTCCGAGTCGTCTGGCTCGATCGAACCGGAAAGGAACAGGGCGTCCTCGGGCAACCCGCCGTTGTGAAAACGCTGCGGATCTCGCCGTCCGGGAACCGGGTCGCCGTGGACGTGGAGGACAATCGGCCCGGAACCTCCGACCTCTGGGTGTACGAGCTCGCGACCGGCGTCTCGACGCGGCTCACCTCCGGCGATATCGACGAGGTCGCGCCGGCGTGGTTCCCGGACGGCACGCGGCTCGTCTTCCGTTCCGACGCGAAGGGCCCGCCGGACATCTTCCAGGTCACTGTCGGATCGCCCGGGAGCGAGCAGCCCCTCCTGGAGCAGCCCGGAGCCCAGGAGCCGGCGGACGTTTCGCCCGACGGCCGCGTCCTCGTTTACCTGAACGACGTCGCGACCACTGCGGACATCTGGCTGCTGCCCCTGGAGGGGGACCACCGGCCGAGACCGTGGCTTCGCTCGCCATTCAACGAGGGAAGTCCACGCTTTTCGCCGGACGGGCGCTGGATCGCGTACGACTCGGACGAGTCCGGCACTCGCGAGGTGTATGTCGCGCTGACGGACGGAGGGGGAGAGAAGCGGCGGATCTCTCCTTCCGGCGGAAGAATACCGAGATGGCGCCGGGACGGAAGAGAGTTGTTCTACGTCGCCGCGGACGACTCGATCGTGGCCGTGCCCGTGAATCCGGGCTCGATTCTTCAGACCGGAGTCGGCGCTCCGCTCTTCCGGGTGGAAACCGGGATCCGGAACTTCGACGTTTTGCCGGACGGCAGCCGGTTTCTCGTCAGCACTCCGCTCGACAAGTCCCCGGAGTCGCCGATCCGGGTCATCCTCAACTGGGAATCCGCCCTCAAGAAGGAAGGGGTCGAGCCGCCCTAAATGGCAGAGTGACTGGTAAGGTTAGTGCCATGAAAACGACCATTGACCGTGCCGGAAGACTCGTCGTCCCGAAGAAGATCCGCGAGGCCGCCGGGATCGTGCCGGGATCCGAGCTGACCATCCGGGTCGCCGACGGACGCATCGAGATCGAACCGGCGCCACTGGAGGTCCGACTCGTCAAGCACGGATCGCTGACGGTCGCCGTTCCGCGCAGGCGCGTGACGCCGCTGACGCCGGAGGTCGTTGGTCAGACCCTCAACCACCTGCGGAGGCGGGGCGGGGGGACGGCCGGCGAGGGCGAGTGATCTCCTACCTGCTCGACACGAGTTGCCTGGTCGCCGCGGTCTGCGGCTGGCATCGCCATCACGACCTCACCCGCCGGGAAATCGAGCGTCGAGAAGCGGCCGGTGAAGAGCTGGTGCTGGCAGCGCACTCGCTGGCCGAAACCTTTTCGGTCCTGACGCGGTTGCCGGAGCCCCATCGGCTCCACCCCGACGATGCGCTGGCTCTCGTCGAGGCCAACTGGGGAAAGACGCGGCTGATCGCGCTCGCGGCCGCCGACTACCGCGGGACCCTGCGCCGCTGCCGGGACGTCGGAATCGCGGGTGGGGCCGTTTACGACGCTCTCATCGCGGCGTGCGCCGTAAAGGCGCGGGTGGCGACGCTCCTGACCTGGGACCTCGGGGGCTTCGAGCGTTTTCTCGAAGACGAGCCGGCCGTACGAGCTCCCGAGGCGCGCTGATGCTTCCTCCGGGTTCTCGCCTCGGCCCCTACGAGATCGTCGCGCCGCTCGGCGCCGGCGGCATGGGCGAGGTGTACCGGGCCAGGGACACCCGGCTCGACCGGACCGTCGCGATCAAGGTCCTGTCTTCGACTCTCTCGTCATCTCCGGAGCTCCGGCAGCGCTTCGAGCGCGAAGCGCGGACGATCTCACAGCTCTCGCACCCTCACATCTGCGCGCTCTACGACGTGGGCCGCGAAGGCGAAACGGACTTCCTCGTCATGGAGTTCCTCGAGGGCGAGACGCTCGCGGACAGGCTCTCGCGGGGACCGCTCCCGATCGATCAGACCCTCCGCCAGGGAATCGAGATCTCCGACGCGCTCGACAAGGCCCACCGGCAGGGGATCGTCCACCGCGACCTGAAGCCCGGAAACGTGATGCTGACCAAGTCGGGAGTCAAGCTCCTCGACTTCGGGCTCGCGAAGGTGATGATGCCGGCGCCGTCTTCGGCGGGGCTCACCGGTCTTCCGACGCAGGCGAACCTGACCCAGGAGGGAGCGATCCTCGGCACCTTCCAGTACAT
Source organism: Thermoanaerobaculia bacterium (assembly GCA_038319475.1). Taxonomy (GTDB): domain Bacteria; phylum Acidobacteriota; class Thermoanaerobaculia; order UBA5066; family Gp7-AA6; genus JALYUA01. The sequence goes on along the minus strand of JBBQDF010000369.1, from coordinate 71 downwards.
GGCGCCCGAGCAGCTCGAGGGAAAGGAGTCCGACGCGCGCTCGGACATCTTCGCGCTCGGCTGCGTTCTCT
>JBBQDF010000368.1:0-3707 GCA_038319475.1 Thermoanaerobaculia bacterium | reverse complement strand
GGTATACCGCACGGACCACGTGGAGGGATCGCCACTGGCGGCGGTCACCCTCATCGGGTACGCCGATTTCGCGATCCCCGACTGCTCCCGAACCCACCGGATGATCAAAACGATCCAGAAAAACCTGGGCAGCCGGCTGCGGTACGTCTTCCGTCCCTTTCCTGACCCGCTCGAATCGCGTTCCGAGGACGCCGCGGAGGCGGCCGAGTGCGCGGCGTCCCAGGGAAAGTTCTGGGAGATGCACGACCGCATGTTCGAGCAGCCGTGCGCATCCGACGAGCTTCACCTGGTCCGTTGTGCGAAAGCGGTGGGAATGGACGTCCGCCAGTTCCGGCGCGAAATGAAAGCACACGTCCACCTGGCTGGAATTCGCGCCGCGCGCGCCGCGGGAGTCCGGCGGGGCGTCGTCCGGGCACCGACGCTTTTCATCAACTCCCGGAAATACGAAAGTTCTTTCGGCCTCGCGACACTGCTCGCGGCCGTTCAGGCGGCGGCCGGGGAGACCGGTGACGCTTGCCCGTGAGCGCGGCTGTCAGCGACGGGCATCCACCGGCAGAACGGCTCGCGAATCGTTCATCGAGCGCGCTCCCGATTCACGCGCCGTAGAGCGGGGATCCGCACAACAGGGAATGGAGAAACATGTTCACTGGTCCTGACAGTCTCGTCGAGGCCCCCGAGGCCGACGTGCGGCACACCGAAGCCCTGTTGACGACAGGGGCTCTGCAGAGCGCGATCTTCAACAGCGCGAATTTTTCGAGTATCGCCACCGACGCGAGGGGCGTCATTCAGATCTTCAACGTCGGCGCCGAGCGGATGCTCGGGTACGCGGCGGCCGACGTGGTCGACAGGATCACGCCGGCCGAGATCTCCGATCCACAGGAAGTGGTCGCTCGCGCCAAAGCGCTGAGCGTCGAGCTCGGCACGCCGATTACGCCCGGATTCGAGGCTCTGGTCTTCAAAGCGTCGCGAGGGATCGAAGACATCTACGAGCTCACCTACATTCGAAAGGATGGCAGCCGATTTCCCGCCGTGGTGTCCGTCACGGCGCTCCGAGACGCGCAGGACACGATCATCGGCTATCTCCTGATCGGGACCGACAACACCGCGCGCAAACAGGCCGAAGAGGCACTGCTCAAGGCCGGCGCCCTCCAACGCGCGATTTTTGAGAGCGCCAATTTCTCGAGCATCGCGACGGACGCGAAGGGGGTCATTCAGATCTTCAATGTCGGCGCCGAAAGGATGCTGGGTTACGCGGCCGAAGATGTCGTCGACAAGATCACGCCCGCCGAAATCTCCGATCCGCAGGAAGTGATCGCGCGCGCCAAAGCGTTGAGCGTCGAGCTCGGGACGCCGATTACGCCGGGCTTCGAGGCTCTGGTGTTCAAGGCCTCCCGCGGGATCGAGGACATTTACGAGCTCACGTACATCCGCAAGGACGGCAGCCGCTTTCCGGCCGTGGTGTCCGTCACGGCCCTTCGCGACGCGGAGGACGCCGTCATCGGCTATCTCCTGATCGGGACGGACAACACCGCCCGTAAGCGCGCAGAAGACGCCCTGATGAAGGCCGGGGCCCTGCAGCGCGCCATTTTCGACAGTCCCAACTTCTCGAGCATCGCGACGGACGCGAAGGGAGTCATCCAGATCTTCAACGTCGGGGCCGAACGGATGCTCGGATACCTGGCGGTCGAAGTCGTCAACACCGTCACCCCCGCGGAAATCTCGGATCCTCAGGAGGTGATCGCTCGGGCGACGGCCCTGAGCCGTGAACTGTCAACCCCGATCGCGCCAGGTTTCGAGGCCCTCGTCTTCAAGGCGTCGCGCGGGATCGAGGACATCTACGAACTGACCTACATCCGCAAGGACGGAAGCCGGTTCCCGGCAGTGGTCTCCGTCACGGCGCTGCGCGACGCGCAGGACACGATCATCGGCTACCTGCTGATCGGCACCGACAACACCGCCCGCAAGCAGGTCGAGGAAGAGCGCATGAAGCTCGATCAGCGCCTGCGCGACCAGCACTTCTACACGCGCTCTCTCATCGAGTCCAACATCGACGCCATCATGACGGCCGATCCGCGCGGAATCATCACCGACGTCAACAAGCAGACGGAGGCGCTGACGGGATGCACGCGGGACGAATTGATCGGCGCGCCCTTCAAGAACTACTTCACAGATCCCGACCGCGCCGAGGCAGGGATCAACCGCGTCCTGAATGAGGGAAAGGTCACGAACTACGAGCTCACCGCGCGAGCGAGGGACGGGAAGTTCACCGTGGTCTCCTACAACGCCACCACCTTTTACGACCGAGAAAGGATCCTTCAGGGCGTGTTTGTCGCGGCTCGCGACGTCACGGAGCTGAAACGCTTCGAGCAGACGCTGCAGCAGAAAAATGTGGAGCTCGAAGCCGCGAGCCGCATGAAGTCGGAATTCCTCGCGAACATGTCTCACGAGCTGAGGACGCCATTGAACGCGATCATCGGCTTCTCCGAGGTGCTGCGGGACGGGTTGATGGGCGACATGACCGAACAGCAACGCGGATTCATCGGGGACATCTTCGGCAGCGGCAAGCACCTGCTCTCCCTGATCAACGACATCCTCGATCTCTCCAAGGTGGAAGCCGGCAAGATGACCCTCGATCTCGAGCCGGTCGAAGTGTCTTCCCTCCTCAGAAACAGCCTTTCCATCGTCCGGGAGAAGGCCGCGACCCGCCGCATCCGTCTCCGCATGGATGCGGGCGACGACCTCGGCTCCGTCACCGCGGACGCGCGCAAGGTCAAGCAGATCGTCTACAACCTGCTCTCGAACGCCGTCAAATTCACCCCCGAAGGGGGAGAGGTTTCCCTGAGCGCGGGCCGGGCTCCCCGTCGAGAAGTCGGCCAGGTCTCGGGCGCATGGGCCGGCCGGTCCCTCCCTCTGGCCGAGAACGAATTTACGGATTTTCTGAAGATCAGCGTCCGCGACAGCGGGATCGGCATGTCGCCGGGAGAGATGGAGCACCTGTTCAAGCCGTTCAGCCAGATCGACAGCGGCCTCGCCCGGAAATTCGAAGGCACGGGTCTTGGGCTCGCCATGGTCAAGCTGCTCGCCGAGTTGCACGGCGGCGCGGTCGCGGTCGAGACGGCCGCCGGGGAAGGCTCCTGCTTCACGGTCTGGCTGCCGCTTCGGTCGGCGGAGGCGGGGGCCCTCGCTCCCTCCAAGCCTGCGGCCCTGCCGATCGAGAACCCGGCGGGCGCCCGTGTCGCGCTCGTCGTGGAAGACGATTTCAAATCCGCCGAATTGATCCGCGTACAACTCGAAGCGGAAGGTTTCCAGGTTCTCCACGCTCCCTCGGCCGAGGAGGCGCTGCGCCTCGCGGCCCAGCAGCCCCTGTCTCTGATCACCCTGGACATCATGCTGCCCAACATGGACGGCTGGGAGTTCTTGCGCCGCATCAAGCAGGTGCCCGCGCTCGAGCGCATCCCCGTGGTCGTGATTTCGATCGTCGCGGACCGGAACAAGGGATTCACGCTGGGGGCGGCGGCCGTGATGCAGAAGCCGATCTCACGTCAGGAGCTGTACGAGTCGCTCGTGCAGCTCGGTCTCTTTCCGGGCGTCGAAGGACGCAAGCTGAAGGTGCTCGTCGTCGATGACGATCCGAAGGCCGTGGAGCTCGTCGCCGTTCGCATCGCAGGACTCGCGGGCACCGTGCTCCGGGCGTACGGCGGCCAGGA
>JBBQDF010000367.1:0-3707 GCA_038319475.1 Thermoanaerobaculia bacterium | reverse complement strand
CGGCGAGAGGAGGCGCGACGGCTCCGAGCGTGCGCATCCCGAGGCGCACGGCCGCGAGCTTGCCGGCGCCACTCGAACGCGCCCCGCGAGAGGGCTTCTCGGGCGCGGGCATCAGGCGCTTCGCCGCGCGCGGGCGGCGGTCAGAAGCGTTTCGAATCCGGCGCGGGCGCGATCGGCGGCGCGGGGGTCCCGCATGAGCCGCGAGGCGTGGTGATACCCGAGCATGACGGCGTAGAGATCGTGAGCGAGTTGATCGGCGTCGAGGTTACCGGCGAAGTGGCCCTCCGCGACGCCGGTCGTGGCCACGCGGGCGATCAATTCGAGCCATTCCTTCTGGAGTCCGACGAGACGGTCGCGCACCGGGCCGGGGCGGTCGTCGAGCTCGACCGCGGCCGTCACGAAGAGACACCCGCCCGGCAGTTCCGCGGTCTTCGTCCAGCCGAGCCACCGCTCGAACAGCGCCCGCAGCCGCGGCTCGCCGCGCGGCGCCGCCAGGGCGGGGCGCACGACGATTTCGACGAAGAGCCCGGAGGCCCGCATCAGCGCCTCGATCTGAAGAGTCTCCTTGGACTGAAAGTGAGCGAAGAGGCCGCTCTTCGACATATGGAGATCGGCGGCCAGCCGGCCGATCGAGAGGCCGGAGAGACCGACTTCGCTCGCGAGCCGCATCGCCTGGTCGAGGATCGCTTCGCGCGTCTTATTGCCCTTGCCCACCGGAACATAAAAGCACGAACGTTCGTTTAAGTCAAGTCAGGGGAAGAAAATTCTCGCCCTCTCTCTTTGTCGCGCCGACGGGCTTTCTGTGAGCATGCGGCGTGGTCGGCCGTTCGACACCTGCGCACCGCAAACATCACAAGAAACGGCGTTTACGCTGAGGACTCGACGGCGTCCTCCCCGGAGATCGGACATGACTTGTCATCTTGATTTACGCCTTTATTACGCCTATCTTCCTTTTCCGGCTCTCCCGCCGGAGAAAAGGTGTGGCGGCATGAGCGCCTCGCGAATCGCCCTCGAAGAGCTCCTCCAGGCAGGCGCGCTGACGACGGCAAAACGCGGCTCGCTCCTCTCCGGCACGTCGGCCCGGCTGACCCGCGCGTCGGAGCTCGCCCCTCCCGCGCGCTCGGCCGCGCCGCTGCCCGGCTCCGCCGCCAACGCCCACGCGCCGATCGAGCGGCTCTTAGGAGGCCTTCCGAAGGGGAAGCTCATCGAGCTCGTCGGCCGCCGCTCCTCCGGCCGCCACTCGCTGGCGCTCGCGGCTCTCGCCTCCGCGACATCCGCCGGGGAGTCGGCGGCGCTCGTCGATCTCGGCGATCACCTGGATCCCGAGGCCGCCGAGCGCGCCGGGATTGACCTCGCGCGGCTCCTCTGGGTCCGCCCGACGCGATTGAAGTCGGCGCTCGCCTGCGCGGAGATGCTTCTCGCGACGGGGTTCCCGCTCGTCGTCGCGGACCTCGGTCTCTCGCCTCGCGGCGCGCGGTACCTGCCCGACGCCGCCTGGGTGCGCCTCGCCCGCGCCGCCCAGGCCCAGGGCGCGTGCCTGCTCGTCGTGACGCCGTGGCGGATGACGGGGATCGCGGCGGAAGCGGTCCTCGGGACCAACGTCGCGCGTCCGGAGTGGCTGGGGGCCGGCTCGGGGAAGTCGCCGCGCCTGCTCGAGGGGATCTCCTCCCGCGTCTCTCTCGACAAGTTCGGCCGCGAGACTCCCGGCACGTCCGTTCCGCTCTCGCTTCGCGTCGGGCAGGCGCCTCCGGCGGATTCGCGCGCGCTTTCGGCGGGAACGCTGATGTCTCCCGTCTCTTCCGCGCGGGACCGCCCCGCTTCCGCTCTTCTGGCCCCCATCCGCGACTCGGCATGACCCGCCCGCGCGCCCGGATCGCCTGCCTCGACGTCCCGCTCTTCTCCCTCGCCGCGCGCCTGCGCAGCGAGCCGGAATTGAAGGGCGAGCCGGTCGCGATCTTCGAGGGCAACGGCAACGCGGCGCGCGTGATCGCCGCGTCGCGTCCGGCGCGCCGGGCGGGGATCCGCCAGGGGATGACGCTCCCGCAGTCGCGCGCGATCGTTCCGAAATTAGTCGCGCGCGGCCGCGACGCGGAAAGCGAGCGCGCGGCGCAGGAGGCGCTTCTGGAAATCGCCGACTCGTTCTCACCTCGTGTCGAAGACGCGGAGGAGGGCTCGGTCTATCTCGATCTGGACGGCCTCCCGGGGCTCACGCCGAAGGAAGACGTGACGGCGGAACGCGCCGAGTCACTTCTCGGCCAGCGCCTGATCGCCGCCGTCGAAGCGTCCGGGCTTCCCGCGCGCGTCGGGATCGCCGGCTCGAAGCTCGCGGCGCGCGTTGCGGCCTCCCTTCCCGATTCTCCGAAGGTCGTGCCGGAGGGTGATGAGGCGAGGTTTTTAGCCCCGCTGCCTCTCGACCGGCTCGCTCCCGCCATCGAGATCGGCTCGCGCCTCGCGCAGTGGGGGATCGGTTCGATCGGCGAGCTCGCGCGGCTGCCGGAGGGAGAAGTCGCCAGCCGCCTGGGAGAGCTCGGCCGCGAGCTCCACGCGACCGCGCGCGGCTTCGACCCGCGGCCGCTCGAGCCGCGCGTCCCCGCGCTGGTGCTGTCCGAGGGCATGGATCTCGAGTGGCCGCTCGTCACACTGGAGCCCTTCCTCTTCGTCGGGCACGCGGCGCTCGAGCGGCTGGTCGCGCGTCTGGAGTCCCAGGCGCTGGCGTGCACGAAACTCGAGGTCACGTTGAAGCTCGATCCGGAAGGCGTCGACGCGCGCGGAATCTCGCTGCCGGCGCCGACCCGGGACGTCAAGACGCTCTTAACCCTCCTGCGCCTGGAGCTCGAAGCGAGGCCGCCCGGCGCCGCCGTCGCCGGGTTCTCGTTCTCCGCGCATCCCGACAAGCCGCGGCGCGCTCAGCTCTCTCTCTTCGGTCCGGCCGCGCTGTCGCCGGACCGTGTCGCCACGACGATCGCGCGCCTGGCCTCGATGCTCGGCGCCGACCGCGTCGGATCTCCGCGCACGGTCGACGGCCACCGCCCGGAGCGGTACGCGCTCAGTTCGTACGCGCCTCCGGCGCCGCCCGAAGTGGTGCGTGCGCCGAAGAGAGGCCGCGGCCTTCTCGCGGTGCGCGCGCTGCGTCCGCCAATCGCGCTCGAGGTCCTGACTGCCGAGACGCCGCCTCTCCCCGCCGCCGCCGTCCGGACGCCGTTGCCTCTCACCATTGCCGCCGGCGAGGGCCGCAACGGACGGGCGGCCGCTCCGGGTCTGGCGGTTTCCCTGGCGGGGAACGGAGAGGGCCGGCGCGCCGCCGTCGTTCCGATCTCTCAGACGCGGTCGCCGCGCCTCCTGTCGATCAAGTCCGCGCCCGGTTCCTCTCTCGACATCCGGGGAACCGTGCGCGTCGCGGCCGGTCCCTGGTCTCTCGAGGAGGGCTGGTGGTCCGACTCTCCGGCGGAGCGCGACTACTGGGACGTCGAGCTTTCCGACGGCGGCCTATATCGAATCTTCCGCGACCGGCGGGGCGAGAGCTGGTTCGCGGACGGCCTCTATGACTGAGTCACACGTGCTAACCCCAATAAGGAGTCTCGCCATGACCGGGTGGGAAGGACAGGTTCTCGCCATCGCATTCAAAGAACTGCTCGAAGCGGTCCGGACACTCGGGGAGGGACGGTTCGGCCAGAACCGAACGCTCCTCTCGAACGTGATCCGCGATC
>JBBQDF010000366.1:0-3719 GCA_038319475.1 Thermoanaerobaculia bacterium | reverse complement strand
GTGGGAGAGGCCCATCTGGGTGTAGGTCCGCTGCATTGCGATGAAGTCCTCGAGGTGCGCGTCGGCCATGAAAAGGTCGGCCTTCGCCGCCTGGACCCGGCTCATCAGAGGCTTGAAATCCGGCGTGTAGAGCTCGAAGCTCTCCTCGACCGCGACGGAAAAGTCTCCGGGATGCGCCTTCAGGTATTCCCGGACGCCCTGCGCGTAATCCTTGCCGTGCTCGGTGTTCTCGGTGACGAGAGCGATTTTCAGCGGCTTCTTGAGCTTCCCGGCGGCGACGAGGCTCGCCAGAAAATCCATCTGAGTCTGCGAGAGAACGTCGACCGGCGACAGGGTTCCGAAGACCCACTTGCTGCGTCCGTAGATGCTGCGAGCCCCCGCGCCCCCCGAGATGTACGGAATTCCGTAACGGTCCGGCACGACGCTCTGCGCCTGAACGAGCTGCGATCCATAACCACCGATCACCGCGTCGACTTTCTGCTGCGCCATCAGCTGCTCGACGAGCTGGGCGCTCTTCGCCGCGTCGGACGTGTCGTCGAGCAGGGCGAGATTGATCTTCATCTTCTTGCCGCCGACGTCGAGCCCGCCCGCGTCGTTCACTTCCTTGACCGCGTACTCGGTCGCCTGCTTGTACGCCGCGCCGATCTTCGATTCCTTCCCGGTGACCGGCAGGACCGCGCCGAGCTTGATCTCCGTCTGCGCGTGCAGCACCGGAGCCGCGAGTGCCGCGACAAACGCGGCCGCGGCGAGCGGCCGGAGCGCCGTTCCAATGGACCTCGAAATCATGAAAATCTCCCTTTCTCCTGCGCCAGGAGCAGTTGACTCGAATCTTATGACGGACGGCCGAGGCGGACCTCTCCCTCCTTTACTCTTTCGTCTTTCGTCTTTCGCTTTTCGCCTTTCGCCTTTCGCCTTTCGCCTTTCGGCGGACCTACACGCAAAGCGTGGCGTCGGCGAGGAGCCCAACGGCCAGCGCCGTGACGCAGGTGGAGGCCACCCCGGGCCATCCCCAGAGCTGCCAGGCGAGCCCCGGCAGGATCGACCCGAACGTCGCTCCCACGTAGTAGAAACTGACGTACAGGGCGCCGGCGGCCCCCTTGCCTCTCTGCGCGTTCGAGTTGACGAAGGCGGGCGCCGTGGACTGGACCGTGAACATGCCCACACAGAGGACCACGAGGCTTCCGATGATGGCCGGGATGGAGGCAATCAGCGTCCCGGCGACCGCGAGCCCCGCGATCACGAGCCCCACCGCCATGACCCGCCTTCCGCCGAACCGGTGCGAGAGGCGTCCCGAGGCGATCGACGTGAAGATTCCCGCGACGTAAACGAGGTAGATGCTCGAGACGAAGGCGGTCGAGAGGTGAAACGGCGCAGCCGTCAGGTAATACGGAAGGTATGTGAAGATCCCGATGAAGCAGAAGAAGACCGCCCCGCCGATCACGAACGCGCCGATCAGCCGCCGGTTCGAGAAATGCTGCGTGATCTCGCGGCCCGCGAGCGCGAGCCGCCGCGGGCGGGCCGGCGCGCGGGGGAGCTCGCGCGCGAGACCGGCGGCCGCGGCGAGCGTCAGGACGCCGAACAGGAGAAACGGGGCCCGCCAGTTCGTCCAGTCCGCGAGGAGGCCGCTCACGACGCGGCCGATCAGCCCGCCGGCGACGGAGGCGGCGATCCATCCTCCGACCTTCGGTCCGAGCTCCTCGACGGGATACGCGTCTCCCAGATAGGCCACCGCAATGGCCGTCACCCCGGGGATGAGGGCGCCCTGCAGCCCGCGGAACACCACCAGCACCGGAAACGAGGGGGCAACGGCGCAGAGCAGTGTCGGAATGCCCAGCAGAAAAAGCGTCGTGACCATGACGGGTTTTCGGCCGACCGCGTCCGACAGCGAGCCGTAGGGTATCGAGACGATCGCGATCATGAGAACGACGATCGAGATCGAGAGGCCCGCCGCCGCGGGACGGACGCGGAACTCGCGCGAGAGGACGGGCAGGATCGGCTGGGTGATGTAGATATCGGCGTAGACGGCCACGGTGGCCAGAGTCAGCGCCGCGCTCGCGCGCCGGCTCGGAGAGACCCGGGCACCTTCGCCCGGCTCGGCGGGCGTCACGGGTGTGTACGGCGGGCGGGTGTCACGGCCGTTTTTCCGCGTCCGCTACAGCCCGAGGTACGCCTGGCGGATGCGCGGGTCTTCGAGAAGCTCGGCCGCGGGACTCGTCTGAACGACCCGGCCCGTCTCGAGAACGTAGCCGCGGTGCGCGTGCTCGAGAGCGACCTGGACGTCCTGCTCGACTAAGAGCACGGTCGTCCCCTGCTGGTTGATGAACGAGATGAGCTCGAGGAGCTTGTCGACGACGAGCGGCGCGAGCCCGAGCGAGAGCTCGTCGATGAGAAGGAGCCGGGGCCGGGCCATCAACCCCCGGCCGATGGCGCACATCTGCTGCTCGCCTCCGGAAAGGCGGCCGGCGAGCTGGTTCGACCTCTCCTTCAGGCGCGGCATCAGGCCGTACACCCACTCGAGGTCTTCGGCGATCTTTTTCGCGTCTGTGCGCTGGTAGGTCCCCTGCAGCAGGTTCTCGCGGATCGTGAGCCCCGGGAAAAGCCTTCGCCCCTGGGGGACGTGCACGATCCCTGCGCCTGCGACCTGGTCGCTCGTTGCGCCGGTGATGTCCGCTCCGGCGAACCGGATGGTCCCGGAGAAAGGGTTCAGCAGCCGGGAAAGGGTCAGGAGAAGCGTCGTCTTGCCTGCGCCGTTGGCACCGATCAACGCGACGACTTCGCCCTTTCGCACGTCGAGCGAAATGTCCCAGAGAATCTGAACGTCCCCGTATCCGGAGGACAGGTCCTTCACCTCGAGGAGAATCTCGCCCTCTTTCACCTCCGGCGGCTTGCGGGACTCTCCCGCGGTGATCGCGCCCTTCTCTCCCGCGCCCTTCCCGCGACGGGCGAACCGCTCTCCGAGATACGCCTCGATCACCTGCGGGTCTTCCACGATTTTCGACGGCTCCCCCTCCGCGATCTTCCTGCCGAAGTGCAGGACGACCAGACGGTCGGAGATCCCCATGATCGCCTTCATGACGTGCTCGATCACGAAAAGCGTGACTCCCTCCCGGTTGATGCTCTGGATGAGCTCCATGGCGCCTTCGATCTCGACCGGGTTCAATCCCGCCATCACCTCATCGAGAAAGATCAGGTCCGGGTCCATGGCGAGCGCCTTAGCGAGCTCGAGCCGCTTCAGATCCGGGATCGTCAGGTCGCTCGCGCTGTGCGCGGCGCGCTTTGCGAGTCCGACCCGCTCGAGAACCTCCGCCGCGCGGAGACGCGCCTGTCCTGCGGTACGCCCGGCCCCGAGCCGGCCGAACATCGCCCCGACGGCGACGTTGTCGAGCACGGAAAGCTGCCGAAGAGGCTTGACGACCTGAAACGTCCGCGCCAGGCCGAGCCGTCCGATGCGGAAGCTGTGCATCGGCGTGATGTCCAGCCCGCCGAACATGATCTGCCCCGAGGTCGGCTTCTCCAGGCCGCTGATGCAGTTGACGAACGTCGTCTTGCCCGCCCCGTTCGGGCCGAGCACGCCCAGGATCTCGCCCTTCCGGATGGTCAAATCGACGTTGTCGAGAGCGGCGAGCCCACCGAAACGCTTCGTGATCCCGGTCGCCACCAGGAGCGGCTCACCGGGGGCGATGCTCGCGTGCGCGCTGGCGGTCGTCGCGATCATGTGA
>JBBQDF010000365.1:0-3724 GCA_038319475.1 Thermoanaerobaculia bacterium | reverse complement strand
CCAGGACAACGGCGAGCCGGGAACGAACGATACCTTCATGATCGTGATCACGGGCGCAGGCGCCTCGACTCGTTCCGGTACGCTCTCTCAGGGGAACATTCAGATCCATCGGTAGGATCGTGGGACTCGTCTCGATCAGCCGTTCCCTCCGGACCGGCCCCCGCGCGGGGCCGGTCCTTTTTGCGTTTCTCTGGCTGACTCTGGCGCCGCTCTTCGGCGTCACCACGCGCGGAGCGCAAACGCCCCGCGTAGCCGACGCGGTTCTCGGTGTCCGCGTCGAACGTTCGGACGAGCGAGGCGGGCTACCGCGTGGTCGCGCGCGGTCGCAACTGCAGAGCGAGCTTTCCCTGGCGCTCCTACCCGTCGAATGACCGTCGGCAGTACACATCACCGGGTGGACACCAGCCGCGTCAAGAAGTGGGGCGAAGGGAATGGAAATGGAAGGGGGAATGGGGTCAGACGTGCAATCGGAAGGGGGAATGGGGTCAGACGTGCAATCGTGTATTTCCATTGGCTGACCCCGTGGCGGGCAACTATCGGGTCGGTTTGGTGAATTGTGCGACTCTGGAGGCCTAGGCGAAAGGACGCCTTTATCGTCTGAACCGCTCGCTATGATCCCGGCCAGGGAGTGCAATCATTGATAGCGAAGAGGACACCATGGCCCAGTTAATCGTACGAAATCTGGAACCGAAGCTCGTCGAGAAGCTCAGGCTTCGAGCCGCGCGCCGGGGTCGATCTGCCGAAGCCGAGCACCGCGAGATCCTCCGCGAGGCGCTGACCGGCCGCTCGGCAGGAAAGACGCTCAAGCGGCGGCTTCTCGAGATGCCGCCGGTGGGACAGGACTCCGATTTCGCGCGTTGGCGCGACCTCGGCCGGCGAACCCGGTTTTGAGTTATCTCGTCGACACCAACGTCCTCTCGGAACTTCGCAAAGGCGGGCGGTGCGACGCGAACGTCTCGCGGTGGTTCGCGGCCGTCCGCTCCGAAGAGGTTTTCCTGTCTGTCCTTGCCGTCGGCGAGATTCGCAGCGGGATCGAGCGCATTCGGCGCCGGCGCGACGCCCGCTCGGCGCGCGCCCTCGAGGGCTGGTTGAAGGGTCTTATTGCCGAACACTCGGACCGGATCCTTCCTATCGACGAAGCCGTGGCGCAGGAGTGGGGCCGTTTGAACGTTCCCCACCCCATTCCAGTGATCGACGGTCTGATGGCGTCGACCGCCCGCGTCCACGGCCCGACCGACCCGTTTGAGGCGAAAGGCTGAGCGTGGGCATCGCGCAAGACCGGCATCGGGATGAGCCAGCGCATGCAGAGCTTCGTGGCCGACAAGGCGGAGAGCCAACGTCTTAGCCCGGCAAGCGCTCATGCCAGTGACGCCCACGCTGGCCCTGAAGGACGGCGCGCCTTACCTCTGGTTATCCGCGCGGTTACGATGTAAGGCGGGTCGAGCGACTAAGGAGGATGACGAGATTAGACGGTGAAGCTTCGGCCCAGGTGCCATGATGTCTAATAACGACCTGACCTATTCGACTTCTGAGCACGGGTTCCCTGGCGGCCCAACGGAAGAAAAGGGGTCAGTCGGGATTTGCTGCCTTGCCTCTCGGGAGAACGAGATGGTCGAATCCTGATTTGCCGGCCTCCGGCGCTGGGGATCTCCGGATGCCCTCATCTGACAGCCGGAGGCAACGCGTGCCCGCCCCGATGTTTTCCCAACTGTCGAACTTGACTCTGATTTCGAAGTACTCGCGCTGAAGTCGGCAAATCAGGACCGACCCCTTATCGTGACGGCGGGCCGTCATGCCGCGGAAGCATGACAACCCGCCGTCCCCGCCCTCTCAGAACGAGAGTCTTGCCCCCAACTGGATCCGCCGCGGATCGGCGACGCGCGTCGAGTTTTCAAAGGCCGGGTTGGGCGCGAGCGCCGCGTTGGCGAACCGGACGTTGTTGACCTCGAGGACGTTTTCGCGATTGAGGAGGTTGAAGACCTCGAAGATCGCCTCGAGGCCCACGGGGCCGATCGGAATCCGCCGCGCGATTCGCAGGTCCACGTTGATCAGCGAGTCGAGCTTGCCGCTGTTGCGGGATACGCCGGCCGGCCGGTCGGAGAGGGAATCGCCATTTTGGTTGCGGTCGAAGCCAGCAAGGATGTTGAAGGGGCGCCCCTCGACGTATTCCGCGATCGTCGAGGCCGTCCAATCGCGCGCCCACCAGGGGAGCTTCCGGCCCACGGTCGTGAAGACCGCCGTGAGCGACAGCTTGTGCTTCGGAACATGAACGGAGGGTCCCCGCTCCTCCCCGGGGTTCAGCGTGTTCTGGAGCTGGAACTCGGTGAGCCAGTCGACGTAGTCGTCCTCCGCCTTCGCGTAGGTGTAGTACGCGGACATCTCGAAAGGACCTCCGATCCGCGTCTGGAGTCCGGCGGTCACGCCGTCGTACCAGCTGTTGCCATTGGACTCGTAGACGTAGATGTCCGAGAAAGCGGGATTGGGACGTGGGTTGGCGGCCGGCTGCAGGCCGGGGATGGTGGGATTGATGTTGCGTGCGGCAAAGATTTTCCGGCCTCGCGCGTGGAGGTAATCGAAGTTCAGCAGGAGTTCCTTCGCGAGCTCCACTTCCAAGCCCAGGTTTGCCTGGTCCGTGTAAGCGCTGTCGAACTGGGCGCAGTCCTGGATGTTCAGATTCGGGGGCGTCGCGCTTTCGCACCCTTTGGGGCGCAGGACCGTGAGGGGAACCAGAGCGCCGCCCGCCTGAGCCAGGCTGTCGAAGCGCCGTCCTGGAAGCATCCAGGGTACGAGCGGCGAGAAAGACGCCGGACCCACCCCGAGAACACGCACGAGCGTCCGAACGTTGACCCCGTCCTGGATCCCCACGGCGAACATGGGGCCCAGCGAAGCAACGCCGTAGAAGCGGCCGACGCCTCCGCGTACACGCCAGGTTTCACCGCCCGCCCAGGAGAAAGAGAGGCGGGGCGCCCAGTTGTCCGAATCGCTCGGGAAGGGGTCGATCGGGTCTTCGTACTCGTAGCGAACACCCGCCCGCAGGAGGAACCGATCGGTCAGGTTCCACTCTCCCTGTACGAATGCGCCGATCTGGTTCGTCTTGCCGCCTCCGACGGGATTTCCGAACCCCTGCGCGAAGACCTGCGGGATACCCGCGCTGAAGGCTTGCAACGCGGTCAGGCCGGCCGGGGGAAGCCCCGGAAGAGTACCGGGCAGCGCACCGAAACGATAAAGCCCCGCGAAATTCAGGGGCAGACTCCCCTTGAAGTCGGTGTGCGTGTAGTCGACTCCCGCCTTGTACGCGCTGCGCCCGCGGAAGTACGAGACCGCGTCGAACACTTGATAGACCTGTGTGTCGCGAGGCTGCGGAAGAAAGCGCTGCGTGCCGAAGGTCGCCACGCCGAGGATCGTGATCTGAGGGCCCCGGTTAGGGTCCAGGGATTCGAGCTTGTGCGACCGGTCGCTCCAGAGGGCGCGTAGCTCGTTGGAGAGGTTCGCCGACAGAATGCTCGTGCCTGTCAGCGCGACCGCGGTGTCCTTGACGTCCCGGACACCCCCGTTGCTTCGTGCAACGAGGCCGCCCCAGGACTGCTGGTTCTCATCCGTCTCCTTCGAATAAGTCCCGCGCAGGGCGAAGGAGGTCCGGGACCCGGGCACGAGGTCGAGCTTCGCCAGGAAAGTGCTCCGCTCCTTTGCGTAAGGGACAACGCCGTTCTGCACATCGAAGCCA
>JBBQDF010000364.1:0-3725 GCA_038319475.1 Thermoanaerobaculia bacterium | reverse complement strand
CGATGCCCGCGGCTTCCGCTCCGCGACTCCGCGGGATCCCGCTCGCCGCGGCGGGACGGTGACGGTGGACTTCGATCATGCGCTCGAAATTTCCCGCGAGTTGAACGCGCGGGACATCGTGGTCGACTTTCGTCCGGGCGTCGGGATCCGTATCTCCCCCCCCTTTTACACCGTGGACGGGGAGCTCGATCGCGCGTTCGCGTCGATCGACGAGATTCGCGAGACGGGCGCGTGGCGCAGGTGGT
Organism: Thermoanaerobaculia bacterium; assembly: GCA_038319475.1. Taxonomy (GTDB): domain Bacteria; phylum Acidobacteriota; class Thermoanaerobaculia; order UBA5066; family Gp7-AA6; genus JALYUA01. The sequence continues at coordinate 3,480 of JBBQDF010000364.1, read as the reverse complement.
CATCCCGCCCCGTCCTCGTCACGTGACCGACGCGGTTCCCCGTCCGGGTGCGCCGGTGCTCTTCTGGGCTGCCGTCGCGCTCGGCGTCGCGCTCCGGATCGCCGTCCTGGTGCTTTCGCCGGACAACCCCGACACGCGCGCCTTCGAAGATACGGCGCGTGCGGGGACGGGCGGGCTCTACAACGGCGTCACGCGTTTCAACTACTCGCCGCTGTTCGCGTTCGTCCTTTACGGTCTCGCTGGGGTCGCGGGCGCCCTCGGAAGCTCCCTCCGGATCATCCTCGGAGTGTTTCTCCTCGCGGTCGACGGCGGCACGACCGCGGTTCTCCTGCGGCGCGCGGGCGCAGGGGCCGCCGCCCTCTTCTTCCTGAATCCAGTCTCGGTCCTCGTCTCCTCGTTCCACCTTCAGTTCGACGGCCTCGCGATTCTCTTCCTCGTTCTCGCCGTCGCCGCGGGCCGGGCGGGACGATTCGAGGGCCGGCCCGGCCCCGCCACCGCCTGGCTGTCTCTTTCGCTTCTCGCCAAGCACATCGCGTGGTTCCACCCGCTTCTCTTCGCGACGCGCTCGGCGCGACTCCGCCCGGCTCTGCTCGCGCTCACTCCCTACGCGGTCTTCGCTGCCTCTTTCCTTCCCTTCGCCGCTTCGTGGAAAGGGATCCGCGGTTCGGTTCTGGGTTACCGGAGCTTGAGTGAGTCCTATGGCATCCGGGCTCTTTTTCCGACCGCCCCCGAAGGCCTTCTCACCGCCATTTTCGCGGTCTCTCTCCTCTCCGCGGTCTGGCTTCTGCGCCGTGTCCCGCTCGAACGCGCGGCGCTTCTCCTCTTCCTGGTCACGCTCCTGTTCATCCCGGGAATCGCGCAGTACTACTTCGTCTGGCCGATCGCGCTCGGCGCCCTCTGCGGGGGCGGCGCGGGCTTCTTCGTGTACACGATCGTCGTCTCCCTCTTCCTGGCCGGCTCGCCCGACGGCCTGCACTTCCAGGAACGCTTCCGTCACTTCCCTGACTGGTCGGGCCCGTGGTGGGCCTGCGCCTTCTGGCTGCTCTGGGAGATCAGACGGCTCGACCGGCACCGGCGGTCCGAGGCGTTGCGCTCGTAAGGCCCGACAGGACGATCGGTTACCATCCAATGAGTTGAAGGGGAAGGTTCAGCGTTGAGCGTTCGAACTGTAATCCTCTGTCCGTCACAGCTCCAGACTTCTTCAGAACGAGAAACACATCCCCACCCCGATTCCTCGATGGAACGTCCCGGGTGCCACCGAGCGTCGGGTGGTGCGCCCCTCCCCGCCGCGCGCCGCGGCGTTTCTCAGTCTCGCCACCGCGGCCGCCACCGTCGTGTTGTTCCTGGTCTCGCGGGGCAAGTGGTCCGACGCGATCATCGACTCCGGCCGCGAGTGGATCGTCCCGGATGCCCTGGCGCGCGGGGAGCTTCTCTATCGAGACGTCGTGTACTGGTTCGGTCCGCTGACCCCGTACTTTCACGCCTCCGTGTTCCGCTTTTTCGAGTCATCACTTCGCAGCCTGGTTCTCGCCGGCGCGATCGGCTCCGCGGGCGTGCTCGCGGCTCTCTATTACGCGCTCCGCACCGTGACATGGCGGGCGGAGGCGCGGCTGTGGACGGCTCTCGCCATTCCCGTCCTGGTCTTCATGCCCAATGCTGGAGGCTCTCTTCTCGGAATGGGCTTCCGGATCTGGCATGCCGCCGGTCTCGCGCTTCTCGCCGTCACTCTGGCCGCGCGCGGGGCGGCGCGGACCCGGACCCTCGTCCCGATGGCGGGAGCCGCCGCGGGTCTGGCGGGACTCTGCCGGACGGAATGGGGCCTCGCGGCGGTCGCCGCGGCGGCGCTCGTTCTCCTGGCCCGGCAAAGCTCGACCGCCAACGCCGCGAAAAACGTGGCCGCGCTGCTGGTGGGATTCACCCTCGTCTTCGGAGCCGGCCTCGGGTTTTTCGTCGGCGCCGCCGGCTGGCAAGCGGTCGCGGGCGACGGGCACGTGCTTCTGACGGATCTCCCTCCCGAGACGCGGGAGTTTCTCGTCGCATTCTCCGGCGTTCGAGACTGGAAGAGCGGACTGGTGCAGATGGCGTACTCGGCCGCGATGTGGGGCGGCGCGATTCTCCTCGTCGATCTGGTGGCGCGGCGGATCTCCGGACGACGCGCTCTGCGACGCCTGCTGCCGGTCATCGCCGTCCTCGCCCTGACGGCCGCGCTCGGCGGCGCCTCGGGTGCGGTTCTGTTCAGCGCCGCGCCGGTCGTGTGCGCCGCCGCGCTCGCCCTGTCGTTCCGACGCCGCAGGACGTTTCGCGGCTCCGCCGCCTTCGGCTTTGCCGCCGCGGGCCTCGTTCTTTCCTATCGGCGCCCGTTTCACATCGGGGATTCGGGGTATGTCGGGCCGCCGCTCCTCTTCGCGTTCATCGCCGCGGCGGCATTGCTCGCGGGAGCGGTGGCGAGAACGCCGCTCGGGCGGGACCGAAAGCGCCTGGGCTTTGCGCTGCGAACATCGCTCGCCGTTCTCGTGGCGCTTTCCTTCGCTGGCCGTCTCCTCCAGTACGCGGCGGACGACAGGACGGCCATCCCCGGGACGAACGGAATGCTCGCGGCGCGCGCGCCCGTCGCGCGGTGGCTCGCGGAGCTCGCGGCGCAGGCGCAGGCCGCGAGCCGGCCCGGAGAGGGGCTCGTCGCCTTTCCCGAAGGTGAGATCTTGAACCTGCTGGCGCATCGCTCGAATCCCGTCCGCCACAAGCTTTACCTGCCGGGATATCTGACGGAGGCGAATGAGCCCGCGGTCGTCGCCGAGCTTGCGGCGGCGCGACCGGCGATCGTCGTGGTCTGGAACCGGCCGACCGGGGAGTACGGGAAATCGACTTTCGGCGTGGACTACGGCACTCGGATTTCCCGCTGGATCGGAGAAAACTACACGCCGCTGCCGATGTCCCCCGCGACGGCGCGACAGGCGCGGAGCTACGTCCGGAACTCGCCGGGGTCAGGACGGGGAGACTCGCCGCGCTGACGCTCGTTCAACCGATCGGATCTGAAAGGGCTCGTCGTCGTCCCGGGGAATCCCGACCGGATCGAACGCTCTGCTAATCTGGTCAGACCACCCGCGGTGAAATGAGGACGAGGTTTCCGGCAGGGACCGCGCGGTCCGGCCGGAGTCCCGTGAACGGAAGCGAGACTCTGTGAAGCCTCTGTCGACAATCATGAACAATGTGACGGCGTACCGCCTCTGGCAGGCTCCGTTCGCCGAGAAGAAGCTTGCTCCGCTGCTCCGCCGGCCGGACCTCGCGCGCGCAAAACGAGTTCTCGACGTGGGCTGCGGACCGGGCACGAACACCCGGCATTTTGCGCATGCCGAATATCTCGGGATCGACATGAACCCGGGCTATATCAAGCACGCGCGGCGGCGATCCAAACGGGAATTCCTGGTCGCCGACGTGACGGTTTACTCCGCTCCTCCCGGGGATCGTTTCGACTTCGTTTTC
>JBBQDF010000363.1:0-3739 GCA_038319475.1 Thermoanaerobaculia bacterium | reverse complement strand
GGTGGTCGATCCATCCCGCGTCGACGACAGCGCGCGAGGCGCCGAGCGCCGCTCCGAGCGCCTCCTGGAGGTCGCGCACCATCGGCCAGTTCTCGGGTCCCTTGATCCCGCGGCCGCCGGAAACGATCACGTCCGCTTCCGAGACGTCGATTTCCTTCGTCTCGGACGCTTCGACCCGAAGGACGTGCGCGCGGGCAGTGACCGCCGCCGCCTCGAGAGTCTCGACGCGCGGCTCGGCACCCTCCGATGTCTCCGCCGGAAACACGTTGGGCCGGGTCGTCGCAATCTGAATCGCGGAGGCTCCGCAGTCGACTTCCGCTCGCGCCTTCCCCGAGTACACCGGCCTCGATCCCACGAGCCGGTTCTCTTCGATGCGCAGGTCCATCACGTCCGCGAGGACGCCGCAATCATGCCGCGCCGCAAAGCGCGGAGCGACATCCTTTCCCATCGCGGTCGCCGCGATCAGGACCGCGTCCGGAGATTCCTTCGCCGCCGCCGCATCGAGCGCGCCGACGTACCCCTGGCTGCTGTAGTGAGCGAGATCTTCGCGATCCGCCACGTACACCACGGAGGCCCCGTATTTCCCCAGGTCTTTCGCGAGCGCCGCGACGCCCTTGCCCGGCAGCACGGCCGCCACCGGGCCTCCCGCGAGGCGGCGGGCCAGCGACAGGGCCTCGAAAGACGCCTTGCGGATTTTTCCGTCGCGCTGTTCGATGAAAACGAGAAATTTCATGAATGGCCTGACAACTAGAGAACCTTCGCCTCTTCCCGCAGGAGCCGCACCAGCTCTTTCGCGGCGGCCGCGGGATCGTCGCCGGGAATCAGGCGCACGCTTTGACGCGGGGCGGGAAGCACGAGCTTCCGCCAGCGGGTCTTCGCCGCGGCGGGGTCCACTTCGGGGACCCCGAGCTCCGCCAGCTTCTTCTCCGCGATGGGCTTCTTCTTCGCGCCCATGATCCCCTTCAAAGACGCGTATCGCGGCTCGTTCAAGCCCTTCTGTGCGGTCAAGACCGCGGGCAGCGCGCACTCGACGATCTCGTGCGCGCCCTCGATTTCGCGGCTCGCGGTGACCTTGCCCTCGCCGATTAAAAGATGCACGACGTTGGCGACGTGCGGGAGGCCGAGGAGCTCGGCGGTCATGGGACCCACCAGCGACTCGTCGGGACCGACCCCCTTCTGGCCGAACCAGAAGAAGTCGAAGGTGGCGGCCTTCGCGACGGCGGCCAGCGCCTTCGAAACCCCGAGCGCGTCGAGGTTCTTCGTTTCCCCCGTATCCACCCAGACGGCATCGTCCGCGCCGCGCGCCAGGCATTCCCGCAGGCCGGTCTTGACGCGCTCCGGACCCACGGCGACGACAGTGACGGTCCCCGCGCCCTTCGCCTCTTTCGTCTTCAGCGCCTCTTCGAGCGCGTACTCGTCGTACGGAGAGACGATCCACTTCACGTCAGACTCGTCGATGGACTTTCCGTCCCCCCCGATCCTGATCTTCGATTCCGTGTCGGGAACATAGGCGATCGCGACGAGAGAGTTCACCGCTGCGAGGATCCCGGATTCCGGCGGGCCGCCATCATTCGACTCTCTTCAAGATCAGGCTGCCGTTGGTCCCGCCGAACCCGAACGAGTTCGACAGCGCGTACCTGACTTCCGCTTTTCGCGCGGCGTTCGGGACGTAGTCGAGGTCGCATTCGGGATCCGGGGTGTCGTAGTTGATGGTCGGCGGGATCACCTGGTGGTAGACGCTCAAGGCGCAGATCGCGGTCTCGAGGCCACCCGCCGCGCCGAGCAGGTGGCCCGTCATCGATTTGGTCGAGGAGACCGCCATTTTGTAAGCGTGAGGGCCGAAAACGGTCTTGATCGCGCGGGTCTCGGCCTTGTCTCCCGCCGGAGTCGAAGTGCCGTGCGCGTTGATGTAGTCGATCCGGTCCGGCGGGATCTCCGCGTCCGCGATCGCGTTCTTCATGACCCGGGCGGGGCCGTCCCCGTCCTCGGAAGGCGCCGCGATGTGAAAGGCGTCTCCAGACAGGCCGTAGCCGACAAGCTCCGCGTATATGCGCGCCTTGCGCGCCTTCGCCGCTTCCCACTCTTCCAGGATGACGAGACCGGCCCCCTCGCCGATCACGAACCCGTCCCGGTCCCGGTCCCAGGGCCGGGAGGCGCGGACCGGGTCGTCGTTGCGCGTCGACAGCGCGCGCATGACGGCAAAGCCGCCGACCGCGAGCGGCGTGATGACGGCCTCCGTACCGCCCGCGATCGCGGCGTCGGCGTCGCCGTACTGGATCATGCGGTACGCCTCGCCCACCGCGTGGGCGCCCGTCGTGCAGGCCGTCACCGTCGCGAGATTCGGCCCCTTCATGCCGTACTTGATCGAAATGTTGCCCGCGGCCTCGTTGACGATGAGCCCCGTGATGAAGAACGGGGAGATCACCTTCGGGTTGCCGCCGCTCTCGACGTACTTGCGCGAAGTCTCCTCGATTAAGGGAAGGCCGCCGATGCCGGAGCCGATCACCACCGCGACCCGCTCCCGGTTCGCGTCCGTCACCTCGAAGCCCGAGTCCTCCATCGCGAAGTGGGCCGCCCCCATCGCGTAGTGGATGAAGGTGTCCATCTTCTTGATCTCCTTCTTCTCGATGTAGAGAGAAGGATCGAACCCTTTCACCTCCCCGGCGATGCGGCAGGAGAGGCGCGAGGCGTCAAAACGGGTGATCGGACCGATGCCGTTCCTGCCCGCGAGAAGGGCGTCCCAGTTTTCCGCGTTGCCGATGGCGAGCGGAGAAACGAGGCCGACCCCCGTCACGGCCACGCGGCGGGGAGAGGCGAAACGGGGCATTTTTCCTCAGGCTTGCGAGGAGTTCTTCTGAATGTACTCGACGGCGTCTTTGACCTTCTGAATCTTCTCCGCGGCCTCGTCCGGGATCTCGATATTGAAGGCTTCCTCGAAGGCCATGACGAGCTCGACTGTGTCGAGCGAATCGGCGCCCAGGTCGTCCACGAACGACGCTTCGGGGGTGACCTCATTGGCATCGACGCCGAGCTGCTCGACGATGATGCCCTTGACCTTCTCTTCCACGCTCATGGCGATCCTCCCCTTCCCTGCGAAAATCCGCTCTGTTCTCTTCCGGATGCGCCCGACCCGGGCGGCGGGGGCCAACCGTATAAGGGAAGGGCGCGGAAGGTCAAATGCCCGCGGGAACCGGGATACGGGAGCGAAGCCACCACCTCGAGCGAGACGGCCGCCGCACCCCGCGGTCCGCCAGTTTCAAATGAGCAGCCCCCCCGACACGTTCAGCACGTGCCCCGTGACATAGGCCGCCTCTTCGGACGCGAGATAAGCCACCGCGGACGCGACGTCGGACGGTTCGCCGAGCCTTCCTAAGGGGATCTGGCCCGAGAGTGTCTGGCGCGCCTCCCCGGTCATCGTGGACGTCATGGCGGTCGCGATGAACCCCGGCGCGACTGCGTTGCACGTGATGTTGCGCGAAGCGAGCTCCCGCGCGATCGACTTGGTGAACCCGATCAGCCCGGCCTTCGACGCCGCGTAGTTGGCCTGTCCGGCGTTGCCCATCATGCCGACGACCGAGGTGACGTTCACGATACGGCCGTAGCGCTTGCGGACCATCGACTTGATGATGGCCTGCGTGAGGAGAAACACGCCCGTCAGGTTGGTCCCGATCACGCGATCCCACGCGTCGCGCGACATCCGGAGCAGCAGGTTGTCGTCAGTAACTCCGGCGTTGTTGAC
>JBBQDF010000362.1:0-3742 GCA_038319475.1 Thermoanaerobaculia bacterium | reverse complement strand
CGGTCTTTTTCGTCGCGTCGGCGGTGAATCCCCGGCGGCGGGTGGCGATCCGGACTCCCGAGACGGACTGATCGTCGGAGTACTCGGTGAAGTCATACTTGTCTGTCTCATAATTCAAGTGCGCCGCACAGAGACGGCCGGACTTCACGTCGAAGTAGTACGTCCAGGTGTGCAGACCGCCCGCGTCGCCCGCGCCCTTGTCGTAAGTCGTGCGGATCTTTTCGACTTCCGTGCCGTCGGCCAGCTTCTCCCGTCCTGCCGGCGCCAGGTGAACGCCCGGATCGAGCAGCTTGAAGGGCATCGCGAAGACGTAGTGGGACCCGAATGTTGCGCCGCGCGCCCCGTTGACGTCCTCCTGCGTCGTTGCCGGTTGTCCGTCGACGAACCTCCAGGCCTGATAGCCGTCGTTCACGAGGAGAACCTTCTTGCCCTCTTCGTCACGCTCGATACGTCCGCCAAACCGCGGCTGGAGCCGGTACCGATGCATTTCCACCCGCTTGCGCTCGACGGAGCCATCGGGCTTATACCGGGTCACCGTCTTACGGAATTCGACCGATGTCTTCGATTTCCACGCGTCTTCCCCGGCATACGCGAGTGCGCGGCTTACGACCGCGCCAGCCGGGCCGTCGGGCATCCGGTCGGCGGGGATTGCCACGCGGGCGGCTGCCGCCGCGGCGATGACTGCCAGAAGGCTTCCTTTGAGGGGCATTTTCATGGGCGTCATTCTCCTTGAAATATTCGGCGATTTTCGGAGACCGTGTGCCTTTCTCAGTTGAACGTGTAAGACACGCCGCCGTCGAATGTCACCCGCGCGTTCGCCCGGACTCCGACCTTCGTTCCGAACAGAAACGCGGATTCGCCGTAGCGGGACGTCGGATACGTCACGGCGCCCAGCCACAGCCGGTAACCTTCCCGCGCGCTGTAAATCAGCTTCCCGGTCGCGCGCGTGTATTTTTCGCTGCGCAGCGTCCCGGTCGTGTTCAGGTCTCGCGGTCCATAAAACGAGTAGTCCCCCGCGAAAGTGAATCGACCCGGAAGAAATCCCACGCGCGGGATCGATGTCTCGATGCCGGCCTGATGGACATAGTCCGGCACGTCGGGGAGATGGGTCGCTCCGGGAGTCGTCGGAGTCGTCAGCTTGACGTGGATGAATGAGAGACCCGCGTACAGCCGCGTCGAGCCGCCCGCGTACCAGTTAGCTTCGAAATCCAGGCCTTCGCGGCGCGAGCGCCCGAGGCTTTCGAACTGCGTTCCCCCCGGCGGGATGCCCCGGATCTCGCTGCTGTTGTCCGCTCGCCAGACTCCGGTCTGCAGGTGCACCCGCTCCAGGATCCGGTACGTGAGACCCGCCTCGTAGCTGTCGGTCTGCGCGATCTCGACCCGCCCGACGCTGGCGAGGCTGTTGCGGACCTCGGTGCGCGGCGTGGGCGACCGCAGTCCCGTCGCGTAATTGGCGAAGATCAGGAGGTTGGAGACGGGCTCGACGGCGACCCCGACTTTCGGGCTCGCCTTCCCGGCGGAATACGAATCGATGTAGGTGCCTTTCGCGCGGTACTTGTCGTCTAAGGAGTAGTTGACGTGCGAGTAACGGACCCCGGCCAGCAGCTTCACCCACTGCGCCGGCGCCCACTGGGCCTGCGCGAACGCCCCCACGTTCGTCAGAAGCTCGTCCACGTCGTCGGTCGGTTTCAAGAGCGCGCGCCGGATCGTCTGATCCTGTTTGGTTCCCGCGTCGTCCCGCTGCAGCGTGGTGCCCACCAGGATGAGGAAGGGGTGGCCGGCCAGGTTCCCGCCGAAGCTCTTCTCCAGCCGGTATCCGAACGTCGTTCGCTGGTCCGCCTGCCGGGTCTGGTTTGTCGTCGGGCTGATCAGGAAGTCGGACCGATATCGCAGCCAGTTCCTCTTGCCGCCATACGCCGTGAAGGCCAGTGGCGAAGATCCTCCGGGGCCCACCCGGAACTTCGCGTACGCTAGTGTTTCGCTCAGCTCTCCGCCGTCCGTGGTGTTCACGGCGTCGCGGTCGGAGATGACGCCGCGGCGAATCAGGTCGAGATCGAGGTAGCTCGGCGCATCCCAGTTGCTCTTGTAGCGCAGGACGTTGACCGAGACGTCGCTCTCTGCACCGAGAGGCACGAGCACCTTCCCGAAGAACCGCGTGTGGTCGACTTTCTGATTCCTGCTGTATCCGTCGTTGTTCTCGGCGTCCGCGGTGACGAGGAAGCTGGTCTTCCGGACTCCGGGCTCCGCGTTGCCGTACGTCGCCGCCACTCGCCGCTCTCCGTAACTGCCTCCGCTCAAGGAGACGGAAGGATTCGCAATCCCGTCCCGGAGGACGTAGTTGATGCTGGCGCCTCGATCAAAATCGCCGAACCGCGCTTCCATCGGCCCGCGGACGACTTCGACGCGTTCGATCGCGTCGGGCGGCAGAAGCGTCGTGTCCATCGCGCCGTGCGACGCGACGAAGCCGAACAGGTTGAGAGGAATCCCGTCGAGATACCCTGCGATGTCCTGGCCGAAGTTGCGGTCCGTGTACCCGCGGATCGAGGGACCCGACGGCACTCCGCCCTGGCCGTACACGACGAAGTCCACCCCGGTCAGCGAGCGAACGACTTCCCCCGGCTCGCGGTACTCCCGCGTCTCGTAAGCGCTCGGCCCGAGCACGCTGCTGTTTGCGGGGAGCGTCCTGACGTCCGGGCTGACCTGGGTCATCTTCGGCGGCGCCTCCGCGGAAACGGTGATGTCGGTTCGAACGCGCGTCTCGTCGGGTTTGATGTCCTTCTTCTCCGCCGGCTGCTCCGGGTTGGAGGTCTGCGGCTTGCTGTCGGCGGTCTGCGCGGGAAGCCGCAGCGGTGAGAGGACGGCAATCGTCACCAGCCAGAGGCGGCAGAAAAGACGAAGCGAACGGTTGGACATCGCGATTTCCCTTCCATCAATTTCGAATCAAGCTTCGATTTTTCGAAGCGCGCCGGGAATCTCACACATGTGCGCGGCACCTGCAAGTCCGCCGGCCGGTTTGTCGGCGTTTTTCGAGCCGCCGGCCTGTCAGACCGCGGCCGGGACCCCGGTCAGCAGATGCGCGGGAGGGACTCGCCGAACGGAAGGTCCAGGATTCTCTCGCCGCCGATCAGAGTTCGAACGACGACGAACCCGGGGTGAGCCTCGGTCACCCGGCCGATCCGGACCGCTTCGGCTCCGAGAGGATTGCGGCGCATCGCCTCCAGAACCTGCGCGCTTCCCTCTTCGGGCACGAAGGCGACGAGCTTCCCCTCGTTGGCGACTAAGAGCGGGTCGAGGCCGAGGATCTCGCAGGCCCCCCGGACGGGTTCGCGGACAGGGATCGCGGCCTCGTCGATCTCGATTCCAAGCCGCTGGCGGGAGGCGATTTCGACGAGTGTCGCGGCGACGCCGCCGCGGGTGGCATCCCGCATCGCGTGGATGCCGGCGTGCGCGTCGAGCATGGCCGCGGTGAGCTCGTGCAGAGGAGCGGTGTCGCTCTCGATCTGTCCGTCGAACCCGAGCCCTTCCCGGGCCGAAAGGATCGCCATGCCGTGCTCTCCGACGGGCCCTGACAGCAGGATCGCGTCTCCCGCGCGGACCTTCCGGGAAGAGAGATTCACGCCGGGGCGCAGCGAACCGATGCCGGCGGTATTGACGAAGAGCTGATCGCCCTTTCCGCGGTCGACCACTTTGGTGTCGCCCGTGACGACGGAGACGCCGGCTCTCGCGGCCGCGCGGCGCACCG
>JBBQDF010000361.1:0-3747 GCA_038319475.1 Thermoanaerobaculia bacterium | reverse complement strand
AGCGTGCCGGCGACCGGCGACGGAATCTCCGCATCGACCTTGTCCGTCGAGATCTCGAAGATGGGCTCGTCCCGTTTGACCGGATCTCCCACCTTCTTCAACCACTTCGTGATCGTTCCCTCGGCGATCGATTCCCCCATCTGCGGCATGATGACGTCGGTAGCCATGCGTCTCCCTTTGCAGCGGGCAAGCATAGGCGAAAGGGGCGCCGGCCGGAATACAGTTCCCCGTTCTGTCCAATAAAAGGATAGGATTCGCGCGATTTTGTTTCCCTCAGCGCCGACAGGTGCATTTCCAGGAGGTTTCATGGCCACAGGGTTGCCCTTTACCCGGGTGCCGGCAGCGAACTTCCGCCGTTGGCTCTTCATCCCGCTCCTCCTCGGGTTGGCGTCGGCCCTTTCTCTCCGCGCCCAGACCCCCACGGCCGGGCAGAACATCAACATGGTCTCGGGGACGACCTGGCCGGGAGGCGATCCGTTCCTGCAGCGCCAGAACGAGCCCTCCCTCGCGGTCTCGTCGCGCAACCCGCTGCACCTCCTCGCGGGCGCCAACGATTACCGCACGGTCGACCTCCCGTTCGCCGACACGGTTCCCGGCTCCCTCGCGGGCGACGCGTGGCTCGGTGTCTTCAAATCGTACGACGGCGGGCTGACATGGCAGAGCTACCTGCTGCCGGGGTACCCGCAGGACGGCTCATCGCCCGCATCGCCCCTCAAGGCGTACAGCGCGGCGGCGGACCCGACCGTCCGCGCCGGCGCGGGGGGCGTCTTCTACTACAGCGGCATAGCGTTCAATCGCGGCACGAACAACGGCGCCGTTTTCGTCTCCACGTTTTTCGACACCAACGTCAAGGAGAACGGGAGCGCGCCGGCGGGGAAAGACGCCATTCAGTACCAGAGCACAGGGCTCGTCGACAGCGGCACCTCCGGTCAGTTTCTCGACAAGACCTGGATCGCGGTCGACAAGCCGCGCGGCACGGCGATGTGCACGTTCAACACGTTCGGGGGGAACACCCAGACGGTTCCCGCGGGCAACGTCTACGTGGTGTGGAGCCGCTTCACGGGGAGCCAGAGCACGAAGATCATGTTCTCCCGCTCGCTCGACTGCGGCAAGTCCTGGTCCAACCCCACCAAGCTCTCGGAATCGAGCTCGATCAACCAGGGGACCAACGTCGCCATCGACCCCGAGAGCGGGAAAGTCTACGTCGCCTGGCGGCAGTTCGCGACCTCGAGCAACCCGGACTCGATCCTCGTCGCGCGGTCCGACGACTTCGGCGCATCCTTTCCGTCGAAATACACGACGCAGATCGCGACGATCACCGCGTTCGACCAGTCGACGACGGGCACCCGCTTCCGCACGAACGCCCTGCCCTCCATCGCGGTGTCGGTCGATGCGGCGCACAGGAGCTACGTGCACGTGGTCTGGGCGCAGCGCACCGGAACGAACCTCGACGCGCGCATCGTGATGTCGACCTCGTCAAACGACGGGAAAACCTGGACCGGCCCGGCCGCCATCGACGCCTTCGGGGGATCCGCGTCGGCCGGCCATCAGCTCATGCCGCAGATCACTTTTGCGGCGGGGCGGCTCATGGTCCTCTACTACGACCAGCGGCTCGATCACACGCTCGCCCTCTTCAAACCGACGGGCAGCCCCTTTCTGGGGCTCTACGACCGCACGCAGGCGCCCCGGGGAGAGCTCTTCAGCCCGGGCGGGACGGCGGGAACAGGCCTCGTCTTCCGTTCCTTCATCGACGACGATCCCGGGGTTCTTCCGAAGCGGCGCCACACGATCGACCTGCGCGTCGCCGAGGGATCGCCGGGCTCGTCTCCCAGCTTCTCGTCCGCGCTCGTGTCGCAGTACCGCATGGGTCTCTGGGCGCCGGATTCGCACGGAATTTACTCCGACGATGAGAACACGCCGCTCGGTACGGAGCCCGACAAGCTGTACCAGCTCCAGGTCAACGCGCCGAACCTGCCGATGTTCTCGCTCGGGACGCTGCCATTTCTCGGCGACTACATCGACATCGCGGGCCAGAATTTCGTGACGGACTCGACGGGCAACTGGACCTTCAACACGTCGCGCGCCAACCCGCCGGTATTCTACGCGACGTGGACCGACAACCGGGACGTCGTGCCTCCCGCCGACGCGAGCGGATTTATCGACTGGAAGCGATACACGCCTCCGGTCTCGGACACGTACACCCTTCCGCGGCAGAGCCTCTTCGATCCTTCGCAGCCCGTGCCTCAGTGCGAGCCCGCTTATACGGGCAGCCGCAACCAGAACATCTATATGAGCCGCATCAGCGAGGGGCTCCTCGTGGGCTCGCCGCAGGACGCCAAGCCTTTGAGCGCGTCGTTCAAGCGCGCCTTCGTCGTCACGCTCCAGAACCAGACGAGCGAAGTCCGGTCGTTTCATCTCTCGATCGCAAATCAGCCCGCGAGCGGGCAGGCGTCCTTTCTCCAGAGCGGATCCTCTTCCGCGGTGGACGTCACGATCCCCGGCGGTTCGGGCGCCGCGCGGCCCGTCTTTGCGACTTCCAGCCTTCCCGCGGCGAGCTTCACCGTCAACGTGACGGAAGTCGGCGGGAGCGGACTCTCGGGCTCGGTGGTGTTCAACCCGGAGGGCTCGGTGTCAGCGCTCGCGCAGCCAGAGGGTGCGACCGCGCTGATCGGCGACGTCGAGATCTATACGCCGAGCTTCCAAGTCTGGAACGCGACGAACCCGAATCCTTTCATCAACATTTCCGACCCGAACGTGGGTCTCCTCCAGAACATCTCGAATCAGAACATTTCGAACCAGAACATTTCGAACGCCGATCCGTCGATTCAGAACATTTCGAATCAGAACATCTCGAACCAGAACATCTCCAACCAGAACATTTCGAATCAGAACATCTCCAATCCGAGCCCCGCGGTTCAGAACATCTCCAACCAGAACATCTCGAACCAGAACATTTCCAACACGACGGCGGCGAATCAGAACATTTCCAATCAGAACATCTCGAACCAGAACATCTCCAACCAGAACATTTCGAATACGCCGATCACTGACGCCACCTATGCGGTGACCAATACCGGCAACACGAGCCACTCCTACCGGGTCTCGCTGTACGGAAACAACCCGTACAACACCCCGCTGCAACTCATCGTCACGAAGAACTCGGCGACGCCGACGAGCGTCGGCTGCACGCTCCAGAGCGTTCCGCAGAGCCTGACCCTCTCGCGCGCGGACGCGGCGCCCGTCAACGCGTCGCTGGCGCAGGCCTCGAGTGCGAACATCTCTGACTCCGACGCCGCGAACGCGACCGTCGCCATGGCGCCCGGCGAGACCCTCTTCGTCACGCTTCGCGGCGCCCTGACGAAGGACCAGATGACCCTCCTGACGCAGCAGCTGACTCCGGTCGTGACGGCGCATGGCACGAACACCAACGGAATCAACCCCGACTTCGCGCTACTCCTCTCGATCCAGACGGCGGGCGGCGCGCTCCCGGCGGCCGTCACCGGAATTCCGTACAGCGTCACCCTCCAGGCGACCGGCGGAAAGGCTCCGATCACGTGGATCCTCGTTTCGGGAACGCTGCCGTCCGGGCTCACCCTTTCCCCGGCGGGAGTCCTCTCCGGCACGCCCTCCGCCACGGGCAACTTCACCTTCAGCCTCCAGGTTTCCGATTCCTCCGCGACGCCGCAGAAGTCGACGCAGACCTTCACGCTCTCGATCACCGGCCGGGCGACCAGCGCCGCCGTCACC
>JBBQDF010000360.1:0-3750 GCA_038319475.1 Thermoanaerobaculia bacterium | reverse complement strand
GGTCGGAGTCGCGGGGCGGCGCAGCTTCGGGTTGATTGCAAGTCTCCTCGGAGTCCTCCGGAGCGGAGGTGTCCTGCTGACGCTCGATCCCGCGCTTCCGGCCGAGCGCCGCCGGCTCATGCTGTCGGAAGCGCGCGCCCGGCATGCCGTGCGAGTCGGAGATTCGTCCCATGAAGACTTCTGGCACGGGCTCGCGGACCTGCTGCCGGTAGACATCCAGGAAGACGGTGGGCTCGGGGAAGGAAATTCTTGCAGGTTCGCCGGCGATCTTCCCTTGCAGTCGCCGAACGACCCGGCATACGTTTTCTTCACCTCCGGCACGAGCGGGGTGCCGAAGGCGGTCCTGGGATCACAGAAGGGGCTCTCCCATTTTCTGAAATGGCAGAGGGAGACTTTTGACATCGGGCCCGGCGACCGCTGCCCGCAGCTGACGGGCCTTTCGTTCGACGTCGTCCTGAGAGACATTTTTCTTCCCCTGACGAGCGGAGCGACGCTGCACCTGCCCGGCGCGGACCGCGACATCGCAGCGGGAAACATTCTTTCCTGGCTCGATCAGGAAGGGATCACGGCGCTCCACACGGTTCCGTCAGTCGCGCAGTCCTGGTTGGCCGCGCCTCCTGCCGGCTCACTGCTCAAGAGTCTGCGCTGGGCCTTTTTCGCCGGAGAGCCGCTGACCGCTACTCTGGTGGAGCGGTGGTTTGCGACCCTCCCGGGCGCCGGACGCATCGTCAATCTCTACGGGCCGACCGAGACGACTCTCGCCAAATGCTTCTTCACGGTGCCGGATGTCCCTCCCGCAGGCATCCAGCCGCTGGGCCGTCCATTGCCCGACACGCAGGTCCTCGTACTGAATCCGGATGCGGGTCTCTGCGGTCTCGGTGAAGTGGGGGAGATTGCGATTCGAACGCCCTTCCGGACGCTCGGCTACTTGAACGCTCCCGAAGAGCAACGCAGGCGCTTCGTGCCAAATCCATTCCGGGAAGATGAGCGCGATCTGGTCTATCGAACGGGGGACCGCGGCCGGTACCGACTGGACGGTTCTCTCTCGGTCCTCGGAAGGATGGACGACCAGGTCAAAGTTCGCGGCGTTCGGGTGGAGCCGGCCGAGGTTGCGGCAGTGCTCTCGAGGCACCCGGCCGTCGAAGCATGTGCCGTCGTCTCATGCAGCAACGACCAGGATGAGACATGTTTGGCGGCATACGTTGTCAGTCCGGCGGGTACCTCAGACACTGCAGCCGAGCTTCGTTCTCGTCTCTCGATGCAACTACCTGCGGCCATGGTTCCGTCCGCGTTCGTTTTTATCGAGAAGTTGCCATTGACGCCAAACGGCAAACTGGACCGCTCCGCTCTGCCGCCTCCGGATTTTTTCGCGGGGCTTCGCTCGACTGAATTCGGGTCTCCGCGGACGCCGGTCGAACAGGTGGTGGCTTCGATCTGGATGTCTATCCTCGGCCTGGAGCGGGTCGGGGTGGGCGACAACTTCTTCGATCTCGGCGGCCACTCGTTGAAGGCCACTCAAGTGATCTCGCGGCTGGGGGATGCGTTCGCGCTCGGATTGCCGGTACGCATGCTGTTCGAGGCGCCGACATTGGAGTCACTCTCGTCCGCGATCGAGGGTCTCCTGATGGACGAGCTCCAGGAGGCCGGGTCGGAGTGATTCTCTTCCTGCGAACTCAAGCCGTCCCTGTTCGCGGCTCCGAAGACCGTCATGGCTGACCGCTCGCTGGGTGGACGCGCTCCTCTTTCTTCGGAGCAACTCGCCGCTCTGGAGCGACGGGTCCGCAACGCGGCGAGCTCGAGCGGGCGACTCCGAATTACCCGGCGGGCCGACCCGGCCTCGCCGGCGCCTCTGTCCTCAGCTCAGCAGCGGCTCTGGGTCCTCGATCAGCTCGTGCCGGGCAACTCCTGGTACAACGTCACGCGCACGCTGCGTATCGAGGGGTCTCTCCGGCCGGACGCGCTGGCGCGGGCCCTCGATAGCCTCGTCGAGCGCCACGAGTCGCTCCGAACGACGTTCGAGAGCCGCGACGGACAGCCGGTCCAGGTCGTCTCGCCTGCCGGGTCCGTGTCGCTCGCAACGGTTTCGCTGGAAGACATCAGCCCGAAATCCCGCGACGCGCGGGCGGAGGCCCTCGCGCTCGAGGACGCCGAACGGCCCTTCGACCTCGAGCGAGGCCCGCTCCTGCGCGCCACGCTTTTCCGCCTGTCCCCCGACCGGCACGTCTTTCACCTGACCGCGCATCACATCGTGACCGACGGCTGGTCTATGGAGATCCTGTTTCGGGATCTTTCGTCCCTCTACGAAGCGGCGGTGGAGGGTTCGGCCCCGGCCCTCCCGCCCCTCCCGGTGCAGTTCCCCGACTTCTGCGTCTGGCAGCGCGAGTGGCTGAGTACCGAGGCTGCCCGCTCGCAGACCGCGCACTGGGCCGAGAGGCTGGGCGGCGTTCCTCCGCTCGACCTTCCGTTCGACCATCCGCGCCGGGACGTCCCGACGTTCCGTGGGGTCAATCGCACGCGCGAGGTCGGCCGCGAGACCGTCGACGCCCTGCGGGCCCTCGCGCGGTCCGAGGGCGCCACGCTGTTCATGACCCTGCTCGCGGCCTTCGAGATCTTTCTCTCACGGCATTCAGGGCAGGACGACGTTTCAGTCGCGACGCCGATCGCCGGCCGGTTACGGCCTGAGCTCGAAAACCTGGTCGGATTTTTCGCCAACACCGTGATCGTCCGCGGAGACCTTTCCGGGACTCCGACGTTTCGCGAGGTGGTGCGCCGGGTCCGGGAAACCACCCTCGATGCGTACGCCCATCAGGAAGTGCCGCTCGAGAAGCTCGTCGATATTCTGAGACCCGAACGAAGCCTCGCCCAGAATCCGATGGCGCAGGCCGTTTGCGTCCTGCAGAACGCGCCCTCGTCGGAGCTGCGATTCGGGGGCGCGCGCGTCACGCCTCTGCGGGTGCTCACCAGCAGCGCGCGATTCGATCTCGAGCTGCACGCGGCGGAAGCGGCCGACGCGCTCTCCTGCATGATGATCGGTTCCAGCGACGTCTTCGACGCGCTGACGGTCGAGCGCATGCTCGAACGCTTCGCGATGCTCCTCGAGTCGATGGCCGCCCAGCCCGATCTTCCCGCGGGCCAGGCCTCGATGGTTCCCGCCGGTGAGCGGGACCTCCTTTTGAGCTGGGGGAGCCCGGCTCCGATCGCACTGGATCCGCCGCGGCGGCTGACCGCGAGATTCGAGCAACGCGTTGCCTCTTCGCCGCAGTCGCCAGCCCTCGAGTTCGAGGACCGGACGTTGAGCTATGACGAATTGAACCGCCGCGCGAACCAGCTCGCCCGCCGGCTTCGCACGCTCGAGGTCGGTCCGGAAGTCCTGGTCGGCGTGTGCCTCGAGCGTTCTCTCGACATGGTGGTAGCGCTGCTGGCGGTTCTCAAGGCCGGAGGAGCGTACCTGCCGCTCGATCCCGCATACCCGGCCGACCGGCTCGCGTTCATGCTCGAAGACTCGCAGGCGCGCGTCGTAATCACGCGTGCGAGCGAACGGGCTTCGGTTCCCGGGTCCGCGAACGCGGAGGTCCTTCTGCTCGACTCCGATGCCGCGTCGCTCGCGGCGGAGGAAGATTCCAATCTGGACCATCCGGGCAGTCCCGATGGTGATGATCTCGCCTACGTGATCTACACCTCCGGATCGACGGGCGTCCCGAAGGGCGTGCTCGTGACGCACGCGAACGTGGACCGGCTCTTCGCGGCGAC
>JBBQDF010000359.1:0-3766 GCA_038319475.1 Thermoanaerobaculia bacterium | reverse complement strand
ACGGGTGTCGCGGACTGGAACGCGGATGGATCGCCGGACCTTCTCTGGCACAACACCACGACGGGCGGCAACGTCGTCTGGATCATGAACGGCACCGCCCTCGGCTCCTATCTCTGGCTGCCCTCCGTGTTCGACCAGAACTGGAAAATGAGCGCGCCGCGGTAATCGGCGCCGCGACTACCAGGGGAGTGAGGCGGGGTCCACGAAGAACGACGTGAAGTGCAGCCGCGAAAAAAGCTCGTAGCCCCGCGAGACCAGCATTCCGTAGGTCGACGAGCTCTCGACGTCCCGGACGAGCCGCTTGCCCAGAATCTCGACGGCGAGGAGCTTGGGTCGCCACCGGGCGAAATCCATCGTTTGAAGAACCTCCTCGTCCTTTCCCTCGATGTCGACCGACATGAAATCGATCGCCCTGTCCCGCGCGTGAGTTTCCAGAAGCTCGGTGAGCGGACCAAACCGGATTTCTCTTGAACGGACGGGAGACTTGTTCTCGCGCCTCTTTTCCGCGATCGCGTCCGTGGAGAGAAAGCCGTTCAAATGGGCATCCTGAAATTCGTAGAACGTGGCCGAGCCGGTGGTGGCGCCGACGCCGACTTCGAGGTTTACGTCCTCCGGCCGCAAGGTGCGAAACTCGGCCATCGAACCCGGCGTCGCGTCGATGTTGATCCCGCGCCATCCCTCGAGATAGAGCAGATGCGTGTTGCTGTGGTTCGTCGGATGGTGAGCCCCGACGTCGACGTAAAAACCGCGATGGATTCCGAACACGTCGCCGAAGATTTTGCGGGCGAGAACGTCCTCGCCTTCCCAGGAATATGAAGTGACGGCCATGAACGCGGGAGCTTAGCAAAGAGGTTCGAATCGAGGGTTCCCGGTGACGGAAACTGTCAGGAAAGGCGCAACGGCGGAGCCCGTTTGTGCCGTGGTCGCCCCGCTCTCCAGAAATAGTCGCCATGTGGGGTGTTTCGCGGGGAAGAGGGCATGGTCCGAGGTTTGCTCCTGTTGTGATCAGAACTCGTGCTCACATCGAACGTCAACCTGGTCCACCTGACTTCCAGAGCTGCGCGAAGCGCTGTCTGGGCCGTGGCGGGACTGCTCCTTTTTGCGCGCGCGAATGGCCAGCCCGTGCTGCGAATTCCGGGCGATGTTTCCGGTCTTTCTCAGGCGATCGCGTCGGTGCCCGACGGAGGCGTGATCGAGCTCGCGGCGGGAACCTACTTCGCGCCTTCGGGGGGCTTCGCGATCAGCGATCAGGCGAAGCGGTTTACGGTCCGCGCGGCCGCGGGAGCCGGAGTGGTTCTCGACGGCGCGGGGGCGCACGACATCCTCCGGTTCATCAACTCCAGTTTTTCCAGTGGCCGACAGGTCTCTTTCGAGAACCTGACGTTCGCCAACGGGCTTTCTTCGCTCTCCGGGATTGCCGCCGGCGTGACCCTTCAGTTCGCGCAGGCGACCTTCACCAGCTGCGTGTTCCAGAACAACGCCCTCTCGTCTCCGAATACCGGGGGAGGCGCTGTCGGGATGGCGAACTCCGTCGCATTTTTCTTCGATTGTGTCTGGACCGGGAATTCCGCGCGATTCTCGGGCGGCGCGCTGGCCGTCGAGACATCGTCGCGCGCGTACGTGCATCGGGGCACGTTCACCGCGAACCGGACCAACCTTCCCAACCACATCAACGTCGCCGCGGGCGGAGCGATTCACGTGGGCAATTCGGTCCTGAGGGTGTCTAACTCACGCTTCGATTCCAATCAGGCGGGCTACGTGGGTGGGGCGATTTACGCCATCGGATCGTGGGCCGACCCCCTCGGGACCCCGGCGTCCGATGTTCTCGTTTCGGATTGCACCTTCATCAACAACCAGGCGGTGCGCGATCCCTCGGTCTCGTTCTCACCTCCGACCGAGGGGGGAGCGTTCCACGCCGAAGACCAGACCACGGCGCGCATCTTCAATTCGCGATTCGTCACCAACCGGGCGGAGACGGGCGGCGGAATCAATCTGTATCGGGCGATCGTCGAGATCCGCGGGTGCGTTCTGCAGGGCAATCAGGCGGTCGGCGCCGGCTCCTCGACCGGTTTCGGGGGCGCCGTGTCGGCGGTCTCGGGTGACGGCAACGACGCGACGACGGGATCCGGCACGATCAACCGCCGGACGGCAACGGTCGTCATCTCCGACACATTCATCCAGGGCCGGTTCGGCGGCGTGACCACGGTCGGGCAGACCGGCGGAGGGCTCTACGTCAGCGGAGACGCGAACCGGCTTTACGGTCTCTCCGGGGTACCGCAGAACGGGACCGTGGCCTCCAACCGGGCGAGCGCCCAGCTCACGAACGTGCTCATCGTGGACTGCGACGTCCAGGAGGTCAGCGGTGTGGGAGGAACGGGAGTAGGCGGGGGCCTGGCGGTCGATCTCACCGACCTCGCCGTGACCAACTCCCTCGTCGCGAATTGCGACGCGTTCGCGGGGTCCAATCCCGGCAACGCCAGCGGCGGTGGGCTCGCGATCCTGGGCCAGTCGCTCGCGAACATCGTCGGCACGACCGTGGCGCGGTCGACCGCCGGCCGCTTCGGCGGCGGCGTCTTCGCTCAGGGCTCGACGTCGAACATCAGCTCGTGCGCCTTCATTGCCAACGAGGTCAGCCCGGGATTCTCCGAAACCGTGAGCCAGTCCTTCGGCGCCGCCCTCTTCACCGCGCCGGCCGACGGGATCGGCGTCAAGGCGGATGGCGTGGTCGCGAACTGCATCTTCACCGAAAACGTCGGCCTGCCGATCTTCGACGACGACCGCCAGCCGGCGCCGATCAACGACGTCCGCTACAACGGCAATCAGGTCTTTTCGACGACTTTCGGGGCCACGGTCTACTCCGACGCGCTGGCGCAGCAGAAGACCGTCGCGACATGGAACAGCCTGACGGTCGCGAGGAGCGGGGGGGTGTCCACGCCGAAATCGCAAGTCGCGAACACGTCGCTTGCGACACGCCCCGCCTTCCGGACGCTGGTCGCGGCGCCGACGGTCCTTCTCGCCGCGGGCGCCGTGGGCGACGCCGCGGCTCCGGCGGCCTATCTCGGCTACGCCTGGAGCGGGGCCTCCGCGTCGCTCGACGGCGCCGCTCTGGCGGCCGTAGCCGGGGTGACGCCGGTTTCAAACGCGGGAACTCACACGCTGACGGTCGACGGCGCGAGCAGCTTTCTCAATCTGCCGGGCGTCGCGGCTCCGGCTGTGTCTCTTTCGGCGTCACCCTCCGCCGTCCCGGCTTCCGCCTCGACGACTCTGTCCTGGAGCGCGTCGTCAGGCTCCTTTCTGGACGCCGCCCTCGACCAGGGGGCAGCGGCTCCCGGGGCCGCGTCCGGGTCCGCATCGGTCGCGGTCCCGGCGACGGCGGTCTTCTCGCTGTATGAAATCTTCCAGGAGGGAGGCGCGGCCGCATCGGCCGTCGTCACCGCCACCGGGACCCCGGCCTCCGTCACCTCGATCTCCGCGAGCCCCGTTCTGGTCGACCCGGGGTCGGGCTCCTTCCTGTCGTGGTCGACGTCCAACGCAACATCCGTGCTCGTGAACGGCGCGCCCGTGGCTGGCAGCGGCAGCGCGGGCGTCGTCCCCTCCGTGACAACGGTGTACACGGTCGAAGCTCTGAACAGCTTCGGGACCGACACCCGGAGAGTCACCGTCACCGTGAACTCGGGGACGGCGGCGCTCGCGTCCCCGTCGATCGTGAATCCCGTCGCGGGAGGGACGTACAACACGGCGGGGATCACGTTCTCCTGGAACTCCG
>JBBQDF010000358.1:0-3776 GCA_038319475.1 Thermoanaerobaculia bacterium | reverse complement strand
CGGTGGCGGGCGTGCCTCCGTGCACGAAGCGCGAAGAGGCGAGCTCCGTCCAGACCGCCTCTCCGGGCGCCAGCGTGAACAGGCGCGGGCTGCTTCCGCCGCCGGCATAGATGCGTCCGTCGAGAGCGACCGCCCAACCGTGGTCCGTATCGAGGGGATAGTCGGGCCCCGGCGCCCAGCGATTGGCAGCGACGTCATAGATTTCAGTCGCGCGCGAAGAGCCCGAGAGGCCCCCGATCACGTAGACGCGGCCGTCCAGCCCGGCAACCGCGGATTCCTGCCGCGGAATGTTTTCCGGCGCGAGCGTGACGAAGGCGCCGCCGGGGCATTGCCCGGGCAAAGCGGAGGCCGCCGCGAAGAGCAGCAGATATCCGAGCGCCGGCAGGCCGGGTTTCCCCACGAAAGAAATAGAGAATCGCTCCCGGAGTTTGCCTTCGCAACTCCCGCACCAACCGCGGTCCCGCCGGTTCCCGCTCTAAGATCACGGCCGGAGGAAATGCCATGAGCGTTTCTCGAGTTCCGGCGATCGCCGCCGCCGTCTGTGTCGCGCTGTCGCTCTTCGCGGCGACGAGCCATCGGCTGGACGGTGGACCGGCGTCTCCAGCAGCGGCGTCCGCGGCGCCGGTCTTCGGCGAGCAGTTCTGGAAGCGTTGGGGCGACGGCAAAGGGGAGCTGGCCGGGTACGACCTGGTGTTTCCGCGTTACGGGCAGCCGCGAAAAGGCCTCGCGGTCACGATCTTCGTAACCGAGACGTTTTCCAATTCGCTCCGAGTGAAGTCCGATCCCGGGAAGCACCCCGCTTCGGACGAGTTCCCGGTCATGAAGCTCAACCTGGTGGAGGACTTTCAGACCGGCATCTACGACTACAACCTGATGACGAGTGCGTTCGTCGCGCTCGTTCCCGTGAATGGACGCCCGGCCGGATCCGCGACCAAAGTGTCGTTCTCGTCACAGGAATGGTGCGGAGGGGTTTACGGCCAGCTTCTCTTCGACGCGGGTTCCGTGCGCCTGACCTCTCACAGTTATTTCGATGGCGAAGCGGATCAGATCCGTTCCGTGCCGGCCCCGCCGGACGCGCTCTCCGGTGACGCGATCCTTCTCTGGGCCCGGGGGTTCGCCGCTCCCGCGATCCAGCCGGGCGGGCGCGTGGAGGTTCCGCTCGTGAAGTCGATCGAAGCGGCGCGGCTCTCTCATCGCGGCGTCGAGGTGCAGCGCGTCACGCTGTCGCGGGAAGCCGCTGTCACGCGCGTCACGGTGCCGGCGGGGACTTTCGAGGTGGAGCGCCGGGTCGCGGAGATCTCGGGCGGCCCGACGTGGAAAATCGATGTCGAGGCAGCGGAGCCCCATCGCATCATCGCGTGGGAGACGAGCGAAGGCGAGAAGGCGGGCCTGCTAGGGAGCGACCGTCTCGAGTACTGGAAGCTGCACGGCGAAGGGCAGGAGTCCTTTCTCGGAAACCTCGGCCTGAAACGGCGCCCTCCGCGGACGCCGTGAAATCGCCCGCGCGCTCATCCGGTATCGGTGATTCGGTGAGGCCCCGAGTGCGGAGCACGCGCTCCGCACCCGGATTTTTTTGAGCGGAAGTTCCCTGGCGGGTGGCTCAGCGATCGGCGACAGGGACGACGGCCAACGATCGGCGCCCGTCGTTATCCTTCGTCGTGTCGAGACGCACCTTCGTCCCGACCGCCACGCGCGGGTCGATCGAGGCGACCGTCTTTTTGTCGAGGTCGTAGCTGTGCTTGGTACCGTCGCCCGTCAGCACCACGATCGATTTGCCGGCGCCGAGCTCCGTGACGGTGCCGACCACCGTCTCGCTTTCCGTCTTCCCGCCTTTGGCGCCGCCCGCCTTCGTTTCGGTGGTCACGGCGACGGTCGAACCGATCTGCTTTGTCTCGGTGGTGGTCCTCGAGCGGCTTCCATCCGCATTCGTGCTTTTCGTCTCGGTCTTCGATTCCACGTTCGGGGTCTCCGCGCGGTTGCAGGCGAGGGTCGGGAGGAAAAGAGCGGCCACGAGGAGTGAGGGGCGCATGGGGTTCATGAGGTGCCTCCTGGGACTGCGGGGAGCATGGGCCGTGCCACACACGTCGCCTCCGCTCACTGCGGGACGTGCCCTTCGCCCGTCGGCGAAGGGCACCGGCCAGCGGCTCGCCTGTGGGCTCGACCGCTGGCCTCGTCCCTCCGTTCGCTCCGGCTCCCGCACCGAGAGGCTCCTCCTTCCCTCCGGTCAGGAGACTCCTCTCGGTGCGAGCTTAGCCACCACCGAGGTTACAAGCCCTCTGGGCGGAGACGGATCGGATGATCGGCTCCGGGCGGGGCTTCTGTCGGGAGTCGGCGACAGAGCTGGAATCCGGTTCCGAAAGTGGAGGTCTCGTGCGTGCCGCTCTCCCTTTGAGTGTGTTGGTTCTGGGTTTTGCTTCGACCGCATGCGGCTCAGAAGGAGCGGCTGAAGTAGCGAGAGTCGCCTAGAGGATTCCCTCGGCGGGACGCGGCGCGTCGGCCGGCGATACCGGCTTTCCCGGGAATCCCGAAGTCAGAAAGAGATTCACGGCCGCAAGCCCGAGCAGAGCGGCGAAGACCGGGACGAGAGACCGTTCGATGGCGTGTCGAAAGAGGGGCGGAGCCACGGGGGCGGCTCCGACCTCCCCTCGA
Source organism: Thermoanaerobaculia bacterium (assembly GCA_038319475.1). GTDB lineage: Bacteria > Acidobacteriota > Thermoanaerobaculia > UBA5066 > Gp7-AA6 > JALYUA01. The sequence goes on along the minus strand of JBBQDF010000358.1, from coordinate 1,127 downwards.
TGCGCGCCCGCGAGAAACCGGCTCGCCGCCTCCATCTGGTTTCCCAGACGCCTCGCGAGGCCCGCGGCGAAAATGCCGCCGAGAGCGCCGACGCCGAGAGAGCCTCCGACCGTTCGGAAGAAGGGCACAAGGCTCGTGGCGATGCCGCGCTGGCGCTCCGCCGCGACCTGCTGAATCGCGAGCACCTGCGCGATCGACGACGGGCCGAGGCCCGACCCGATGACGCCGCAGGCGACGCTCATCCACGTCACCCCGCGGTCGAAGAGAGCGCCCGCCAGGACGAGCGCGATGCCGGCGAGGGCGAGAAGCGCGCCGACGCGCGCGGTGAACCGGAACCCGAGGGGTACGATCATGCGAGCCCCGGCCGCCGCGGAGAGCGCCCACATCAGGATGAACGGGGTCACGACCGCGCCGGCGGCCGTGGCCGTTCCGCCCCGGGCACCCTGCACGAAGAGCGGGACGTAGGCGTCGACGCCGTAAACGGTCGTTCCCATGAGAACCGCGGCGACATACGGCGAGGCCGTCTCCCACCGCCGGAAGAGCTCCGGCGGGACGAGCGGGTGCGCCCGGCGCGTCTGCAGCCAGACGAATCCCGCCAGGGTCGCGATGCCGGACGCGACGAGAGCCACGCGCAGGACCGGCGGCTCGCCCGCCCCGCTCGGAGCTCGAAGGACTCCGAAGAGGAGAAGCGTGAAGCCGACCGCGAGAGTGACCGCGCCCGCGATGTCGATCGGATCGGCGAGCGTCGCCCGCGACTCGATCATGCGGACCGCGACGATCGTAATCGCGATCACCCCGAGCGGGATGTTGATCCAGAAGATAGACCGCCAACCGAAATGATCCGTCAGAAATCCGCCGGCGAGCGGGCCGGCGAGACTCGCAAATCCCCACACTCCCGAGAAGAACCCCTGCACGCGCGCCCGCTCCTCCAGAGAGTAGATGTCGGCGGCAACGGTCAGGGCGATCGGAATCATCCCCCCCGCGCCGAGCCCCTGCAGCGCCCGCGCGACGATCAACGCGGGCATCGTGCGCGCGAACGCGCACGCGAGCGCTCCGGCCAAAAAGATCCCGATCGCGGTGAGCAGCACGCGCCGCCGTCCGTAAACGTCCGCAAGACGCCCGTACAG
>JBBQDF010000357.1:0-3788 GCA_038319475.1 Thermoanaerobaculia bacterium | reverse complement strand
GACGAGCTCCCGCCAGTGGATCGTCACTCCGATCCCTCCTCGACGCTCGTCTCGGGCTCGTCGGCCACGTTCGGAGGCGGCTCGCCGCGATCCAGAAACGGAAGAGAGTTTTGACCCGACGAAGGAGGCATCGCCGTGGCCGGAGCTCCGCGGGTGGCTTCGGCGATCACGTCCAGGGGGATCTTGGGGGTGCGGTCCGCGTAGAGGAGCCCGTTGGCCTCCTGATACGTGTCCGCGAACTGCGTGTAGCAGAACCCGGAGAACAATCCGACGGAGCGCACCGCGTCCAAGAGCTTGCAGTAGCTGTCCGCGAATGCGCCCGCGCTGCCCGCCCGCGAGTAGCCCCAGGTCTTCTCGGTATTCCGGGAGTACGCCATCCCCCCGAACTCCGAGAGCACGACCGGGTGATCTGTCTGTCCCTCGAGCACGAGCAGCCGTCCGCCCGGGCGTTCGCGCTGGAAGAGGCGCGGCGAGACGTCGTCCGTCAGGTACCGGCGCGCGATGTTCTCGGGGTTCGAATCGTAGTCGTGGATGCCGATGATGTCCGTCGCGATGCTCTCCCATCCGTCGTTCCCGACGACCGGGCGCGTCGGATCGAGGGTCTTCGTCAGGTGGTAGAGCCCTCGGACGTAGTGCCGCTCCTTCGGGCTGTCGGGGAGGTTCGGCACTCCCCACGACTCGTTGAACGGGACGAGCCCGATGATGCAGGGGTGGCTGTAGTCCCGCTTCATCGCGTCGGTCCACTCCCGGGTGACGCGCTCGATCGAACGATCCGTGTACCGGTACGCGCTCGGCATTTCCAGCCACACGGCGAGGCCGAGAACATCCGCCCAGAAAAGATACCGGGGATCTTCGATCTTCTGATGCTTTCGCACCGCGTTGAATCCCATGGCGCGCGCGAGCTCGACGTCCCGACGCAGGGCGGCATCCTCGGGCGCCGTCAGCCCGCTTTCGGGCCAGTAGCCCTGATCCAGAATCATGCGCAGGTGGTACGGCCTGCCGTTCAAGAGGATCCGGTCGCCCTGGACCGCAATCGAGCGGATGGCCGTGTAGCTGCGGACCGAGTCCACGAGCTTTCCCCGGCCGGCCCAGAGCTGGAGCTCGACGTCGATGAGCTGTGGCCGCGCCGGGCTCCAGAGAAGCTCGTTTCTATAGTCGTCGATCCCCGGGTCGGAAAGGGCGATGCGGCGGTGCACCTCCCCGGCGATGACCCGATAGCTGTCGTCCGCGAGAAGGACGTTGTTCGCGCGAAGCTTTACCGAGAGCCACAGGCCCTCCGGCGGCTTTCCGCCGAGGCGCGCTTCGAGCCCGATCTCCCAGCGCTCGAGGTTCGGGGTCCAGCGGATCTCTTCGAGCCAGCTCGAATTGACGCGCTCGAGCCACACGGTCTGCCAGATCCCGGTCGTGCGCGGATACCAGATCGAGTGCGGCTGGAGCTGCCAGTCCTGCTTGCCGCGCGGCTTGGCGAGATCCGTGGGATCGTCTTCGGCGCGCACCACGATCTCGAGCACGTTCGAGCCCGCGAGGTATTCCGTCGTGTCGACCGTAAACGACGTGTAGCCGCCCTCGTGATCCGCCGCCCGCGCGCCGTTGATCCAAACCGTGGCCGCGTAATCGACCGCGCCGAAGTGAAGGAGGAGCCGCTGTCCGGGCGCCAGATGCGGCGTCGCGATGTGCCGCCGGTACCAGCATGCGCGGTAGAACCCCGTGTCGCCGATCCCGCTCGCCGGGGTTTCGGGCGAGAAGGGCACGCGGATGGTCCGGGTCCAGCGCGCCTGCGCCGGCACCGTCCAGTCCGCGTCCGGGTCGATTGAAAAATCCCAGTCGCCGTTTAACGAGATCCAGCCCGAGCGCTGCAGCTGCGGACGCGGATACGCATGTCCCTCCGGGCGGGGTGCAATGCCCCGCCGGAACGGCTCAGCGCGCCGTGTGCTTTTCGCCTTCTGCCTTTTTCTCGTAATGACCAGAAATGTTCCAGGCCCGATCGGGGAACCGCGGATCTTTAGAGACGTTGGCCGCGTCCGGGTCGTCCGGACGGGGACGTGTCGGAAACTTCCACTCGAGGATAGTCTCCCGGCGCGCCATCAGTCCGTGCGTTCTTCTCCATTGGCCACCTTCACTGTTTCTCCCGATCCGCGCGAGCAATGCGAATGCCAGAGATGCGATGGGGCGCCTCGTCTCCGACGCCCCTGCATCTGCCAACTCTCAGCTGCGAGGCTTTCTTCCGCGGTCGGACCGGCTTCCGCGGTCGGACCGGCTTCCGAGGGCGGACCGGCTTCCGAGGGCGGACCGCAGATCTCCCTGCGACCGCGCGAGCCTGTTCCGCGCTTCTTCGGCGTTCGTGCCAGCTCTCGCCATCAGGATCGCCGTCTTCACCTCTCCGCCCGCGCGGGAGAGCAGGGTTCCGGCGCGCCGGGGAGAGATCTCCGCGGCCGCCGCTACGATCCGGCGGGCTCGGTCCCGCAGCTTGGCGGAGCCGGGACGCAGGTCGACCATCCACGGACCGAACACCTTCCCGGATGCGGCCAGAGCCGCGGTCGTAATCTGATTCAGCGCGAGCTTGGTGGCCGTTCCCGCTTTCAGGCGCGTCGATCCCGCGAGCACCTCCGGGCCGACGGAAAGCCGGACAATGACCTGCGCGACCGCTTCGAGGCCGGGGCTCGCACTGGCGGTCACGAGAACGGTCTGCGCGCCCCGGCGGCGCGCGCGGGTCAGCGCCCCCCGCACGAAGGGGGTGACGGAGCTTGCCGACACACCGATCGCGAGATCCCCCGGGCGAAGCCGCGCGGCGCCTCTCTCGCCCTCCTGCTGACGGTCCTCCGCGCCTTCGCGCGCGCGGAAGACCGCGGACCGGCCGCCCGCGATCACCGCGCGCACCCGCCTGGGATCGGTACCGAACGTGGGCGGCAGCTCGGCGGCCTCGATGACGGCCAGGCGGCCGCTCGTCCCCGCGCCGAAAAGGAGACACGTCCCCCCCGCCCGGACAGTCTCGCGCAGCCATTGCGCCGACTGGACGATCGCGGGCCTCGCCTCGACTAAGGCGGCGACGACGCGCCGATCTTCCGACTGCATGAGCCGGACGATGCCGGGGATCCCGAGGCGGTCGAGCCGCCCTGCCCGCGGGTGAACCGCCTCCGTGGCCAGACGCCGCCAGGAGGGTTTTCGGGGCCGCACTTTCACGTTCCCGGAGTTTAGCCCGGATCGGGCAAATCCTCGGGTCGGGAGGTGCTTCCCGCCGAACGATTGGCGTGCGGACGCATCGGGAAACATCATCCGATTAAGTGGAAAGTGCGGGCCTTCGTGTGTGACAATGGCGTGAGCTCCCACAACTAGGACTCGCCTTTATCCGTTCCCTGTGCGAATTCATTCGGCGCCGGGCGCGTTCTTTGCAGTCTCAGCCTGTCGAAAAGTTTCACTGTCAGTTTTTGCACACCGGAGCGTCTCGGTCTCGGGCTCGTCAACGGCGGTTCCTCAAGGAGATATGGACCATGGAGCGAGACGCATCACGGTGGAAAAGGAAGGTTTTTTTCCTTGCGGCCTGCGCGGCGCTCCTGGCGACACCGGGTCGAGCGGGTGTCAACGACTGGACGAGCATCGGCCCGTACGGCCCCGGCGGCAACGTCCGGACTCTCGCGGTCGATCCCCAATCGCCGGGGACGCTCTACGCGGGAACCGACGGCGGAGTCTTCAAGAGCCAGGACGGCGGCATCAGCTGGGGCGCCATCAACAACGGAATGACCGGGTTCACGATCTATGCCCTCGCGATCGACCCGGCGGCGACCGGCACG
>JBBQDF010000356.1:0-3811 GCA_038319475.1 Thermoanaerobaculia bacterium | reverse complement strand
GGGGGGATAGCATCCGGGGTGGCAGGCGGATCAGAAATCCCGGGATCGATCAGCGGCGGGCTCTCACCTCCGAACGCTCAACGCTGAACGCTCGACGCTAAACCCCTCTCCAACTCTCGACCGTCAAGTCTCTTCATCCCCTTCACGACCGTCAGATCCGCTCCCCGCCGCGTAACCGCGCCCGGAAGCTTCGCGGCCTTCATCCAGGCGTTGCCGAACCGCTCCGCCGATCCCGGCGAGTCAAACCGGAGCTTCCAGACGTAAGCAATGTCCCGGCCCGCGCCGTAGAACGCGATGCGGTCTCCGCGCCAGCCGGCGGCGAGGGGGTCGGCCTGAGCGGCCGCGAGGCTGCGGCGCAGGAGGAACCGCACTCCCCATTCGCCGATCGTGTCGGTGTAGAGCGCTCGAAATCCCGACGGCGCCAGCCGCCGGGCGTCCGCCGCGGTTAAGAGGTTCTCGGCCGGCGCGAAGGCCGCGCCGTCGTGCAGGATCTCCGACGTCGTGGCGGGCGGGTTCTTCCAGAGGCGATCTATCCCGGCCCAGCCGTTCGCCTTGAAGACGCGGCGCACGTACGCCGTCCCTTCGACGTACGGGAAGAAAAGCTGCTGGGCGAAATAGTCGGGGAGGTCTTTGGGCATGTTCGCGCTCTCGAGCGCTCCCGCGGATAATAGCGGCGCGAGGCTCTCTTCGACTTCGGTGCTCTGGCCGCCGGGAAGCTCCGAGAGCGCGACCCGCACCATCACGAGCGTGGCCTCGCCTTCGAGGAGGCTCTCGAGGGCCAGCGCGCGGTCGCCATTGTCCTTGAGCTGCTTCACGCGCGAGTCGAGCTTCATCGACTCGTCCTGCATGGCGTGCGTGAGCTCGTGGGCAAAGATCATCCGCTCGCCGGCGTCGGACGAGAGCTCGTCGGACGAAGCCGCGGCCGCGGCCCCGCCCTTCACCAGGAAGAATTTTCTGGGTTCGGGGTCGTAGAAGGCGATGACCTGGCTCGCATAGAAGTCGAGGAGCCGGTCGACCAAGTTCGGCGTTTCTTCGAAAAAGCCGATCGCCACCAGCGTCCGCATCGTGTCATCGGGAGACGCAGGAAAGGCCTCGAGAAGCTTGGCGCGAAGGACCTTCTTGAGCTCGGTCGAATCGATCTCGCTCGCGGGAACCTGCCGTTCAAAACGCCGGCCGCGGACGTGTTCGACCTCGCGCGCTATCTGATCCACCCGCGCGGGGAGGAGGGCGGTCGCGCCGGCGGTGACGAGGGCCAGGCAACCCAGAAAAAGCGCGCTTCCCTTCGAAATCTTCATTCCGGCAGGGTAACAGGGGGGTAAGGGAGCGTGGCTATCTTTATGGCGATCCTTTCGGCTAAGATCCGCCGGGCTTTTAACCCCCTATAGAACGAAGTGAATGAGTTCTCCCATCTCTTCCAGCGCGACCGGCCCCGTCCGGATGTCTCTTTCCAGCCGTTTCGAGAACATCGAAATGGCTCAGCACCTCTGTGGAAAGCTCCTGGACCCGGAGAACCTGCCGGATGAATCCCGCCACTGGATTCTGATGGCGCTGCGCGAGGCGCTGGCGAACGCGATCAAGCATGGAAACGGGCAGGACCGCGCCAAGCGCGTCCACCTCGAGATGGACGTGACCGGCCGGGTGCTGCACATCCACGTCCGAGACGAAGGCGAAGGGTTCGATCCCGAAAAGGTGGAGGACCCGCTCGCGCCGGAAAATCGGTTCAAGACGTCCGGGCGCGGCATCTTCTACATGAAAACGTTCATGGACGAAGTCCGGTTTCAGAGGGCGGAGGGCGGCGGAATGGAGTTGTTTCTCGTAAAGAATCTGGCGGCCGGGAAGGAGAAGGAGGAAAAGGGATGAAAACGAGCGTGCGCGAAGGTCAGGGCGGAGTGCAGGTCCTCGACCTGAAGGGGAAGATCACCATCGGATCGGGGGATGTACAGCTGCGGGAAACCATCAACAAACTGGTGGACGACGGCAAGAAGAACATCCTCATCAACATGAAGGACGTGACGACGATCGACTCGTCGGGGATCGGCGAGCTCGTCGGGTGTTACACCTCCGTCACGAACAAAGGCGGAAAGCTCCGGCTCCTGCACCTCCCGCCGAAGATCAACGACGTGCTCACGGTGACCCAGCTGATCACGGTGTTCGACGTCTACGAGTCGGAGCAGGAGGCGGTGGCGAGCTTCGCGGGGTAGTCCCGCGCGCGGCTTCCGGACGGGCGGGGACGCCCCCGCATCCGTATTCGCCTTCGACCGCTTCGCCTCCGAGGCCCGGCCGGAGGTCGAGGAAGCCCTCGCCCGGACCGTCCCGATGGCTTCGGGAGGGGCCGAGCTATTGCGCGCGATGGCGGAGGCGGTCCACTCTCCGGGGAAGAGGCTGCGCCCGTTGGTCGCGCTTGCCTCCGGGGCAATCGCGCGCGGACCCCGCCGCGCGGTGATGCCCGTCGCCGTTGCGGTGGAGCTCGTCCACGCCGCGTCCCTCGTGCTGGACGATCTTCCCTCGATGGATGACGCGCGCCGGCGGCGGGGCCGGCCGGCCCTCCACGTCACCTGGGGAGTCGGGACCGCGGAGCTTGCGTCGGTCGCGCTGCTCGCCCGCGCGTTCGAGGTCCTCGCCGACGCACCCGAAGTCCAGGCGGGCGGCCGCGCCCGCCTGGTCTCCGAGCTGTCCAGGGCGGTCGGACCGGATGGCTGCTGCGGCGGGCAGGCCGCGGATCTCGCGGCGGATCCCGCCCGGCTCACCCTCGAGGAGCTCGAGAGCATCCATGCGCGCAAGACCGGGGCCCTCTTCGTCGCGGCGGTGCGCGGAGGTGCGATCGCCGGCGGAGCCGCCGAGTCGGAGATCGAGTGGCTGACCCTCTTCGCCCGCAACCTCGGGCTCGCGTTTCAGATCACGGACGACCTCCTGGACATCGCAGGAGATCCGGAAACCATGGGCAAGGACACGCAGCGCGACGCGCGCCGCGCCAACTTCGCCACGCTCTTCGGAGCGGAGGCGGCGCGGCGGCTCGTGGACGAGCTGCTCGATGCGGCCGCCGCCGCGCTCTCGCCGCTCAAGTCCCGCGGCGCCGTGCTGGCGGACCTCTCGAGGGTGGTGCGGGACCGGAGGTCGTGACGGCGGATCCGAGGCCCCCTCTCGACCTCGAGGAGGCGCGTCGGAGGCTGCGGGACCTCGGATACCTCGACGGGGGCGTCGAGCGCTACATGTTCCGCCGCGCCTTCGAGGGGGGGGAAGGTCTCCTCCTTCCGCTTTCCGCCGCCCTGGCTCTCGCGTGCGCTGTCGGCAGTGTCGCGGCGGTGCTCTCGGCGGAGCCTGAGTTTGCGCGGTCGGGACCAGGCGCCGTCGTGCTGCTCGCGCACCTCGCCTTCGCCTTTTTTCTTCCCGCCGCCGCTGCGGTCGCCGTCGCCGCCGCTCTCGCCGACCGGTCGCGCGCCCCGGGCGCCGGCGCCGCCGCCTGCGGCTTTCTCTCGGCGTCGGCCGTCTTTCTCCTCTGGATCGCCGGCGCGTGGGGCCTCGGCCGGCCGCTCCCCGGCCCGGCTCTCCTCTGGGGCTTTCCCGTCGCGCTCGCCGCGCTCGGCGCTGCGCGAAGCTCCCGCGCCGCATTCCTCGCGCGCGCCTACGCGCACTCGGGCGTCCTGCCCCGGGCCCGGCGTCCGGGCGCGCTGTTCGGACTCGCGGCCGCCGGCCTGATTGCCGCGGCCGCCGTGTTCGCGTCGCGGCCGCGAGACGCCGCATCGCTGCCGCCGCTGCACGTCGCCCCGCGCCGGGAGCGCGTCGTCGTGGTGGCGATCGACGGAGTCCAGGC
>JBBQDF010000355.1:0-3811 GCA_038319475.1 Thermoanaerobaculia bacterium | reverse complement strand
CCTCGAGCAGGGCCTTCGCCCTCCCCGCTACACCTCCCGCGCCCGAGGCCTCGCGCCCGACGCCCAGTGTTTACGAACTCCTTCCGCTTCGCTTCCTGGCGGCGATCCAGCCGTCGATCCGCTGATCGAGGATGTCGAGCGGGAGCGCGCCGGCGCCGAGAATCTCGTCGTGGAAGGCTCGGATGTCAAACGCGGAGCCCAGCTCCTTCTTCGCGCGATCGCGGAGCTCTAAGATCTTCAACTGTCCGAGCTTGTAGGACAGCGCCTGCCCCGGCCACGCGATGTAGCGGTCGGTCTCGCTCTGCACCTCGACCTCGTCGATCGCGGAATGGTCATGGAAGAACTGCACGACCTGGTCGCGGCTCCACTTCTTGTAGTGAAACCCGGTGTCGACGACGAGTCGGATCGCGCGCAGCATCTCGTCCTGCAGGCGTCCGTAATCGCTGTACGGGTCCTTGTAAAAACCGACGTCTTTTCCGAGGCGTTCGGAATAGAGCGCCCATCCTTCGACGAATGCCGTGTAGCCGGTCTGCTGCCGCACCGGCGGAAGCTCGTCCTGCTCCTGCGCGATCGAGAGTTGCAGGTGATGCCCGGGGACCCCCTCGTGGTACGCGGTCGACTCCGTTGTAATCGTCTTGCGAGACTCCGGCTGCCTGGTGTTGACCATGACGCGTCCGGGACGGGAGCCGTCTTTCGCGCCCGTGTTGTATTGCGCCCCCGAGGCTTCCTTCTCCCGAAACGCCTCGACCGCCGCCACCTCGACCTGCGCCTTCGGCAGCCGTCCGAAAAGCTTCGGCAACTGCGGACGCATCTGATCGATGTAACGGCGGTAGGCCGTCAGGATCTCTTCCCGGTCGCGGTAGTGCCGCTTCGGGTCCTTTTCGATCGACGCGTTGAACGCCTTCACGTCCGCAAATCCGAGCTTCTTCGCGATCACGAGCATCTGCTTTTCGATCTCCGCGACCTGCGCGAGCCCGATGCGGTGGATCTCCTCCGGCGTGCGGTCGGTCGTCGTCAGGCGCTTCACCTGTGCGGCGTAGCGCGCCTCCCCGTCCGGCAGGGACCACATCCCGGGCTCCGTCCGTCCCTTCGGCGCGTACTCGGTTTTCACGAACTCGGTGAATCGGGCGTACGCCGGCAGGACCGACTCCCGGATCGTGGTCAGGATCTGCTCCTTGACGCGCGCCTGGTCTTCCGGCGAGAACGACGCGGGGACGTTCGCAAGGGGGCGCGCGAACGGCGTCTCCTCCGGTTTCTGTCCGGCAATGCCGCCGCTCTGCGTGGCGACCTTCTCGAGGAGAAAGCGAGGCTGCATGAGCCCCTCTGCCATCCCCTTGCGCATGCGCGCGCTCACGTCCTCGAATTGTTTTGGGAGCTGCTTCAACCGGGCGTTGTAGTCGTCGTAATCCTTGACCGTCGCAAACGAGAGGAGCGAGACGAGCTGCGGCGCCTGCAGGTGAACCCCGCCGAACTGGCTGACCGGCATTTCCCAGGTTCGGAACCGCTCGTTCGCGATCGACTCCTTCAGTCCGCGGACGAGAAGTGTCTTCGTCAGCGCCTCCTGTTGGGGAAAACCCGCCGTGTCGATCGCGTCCAGCCGGGAGAGCCACTGGCGATCCTTCTGCTGGTCGGCCAGGATTTCGCCTTCCGAAAGATCCGACGCCTTGTCGTTCCAGCGCTTGTCTCCCAGGATCGACGCGAACTCCGGGCTGTGGGAGAGGGTGTACTCCCAGTGCTCGGCGAGCAGGTCGGAGAACGCTTTTCGCCGGGTGGCGAGGTAGTCTGCGGGCGCCGCCAGGGCGGCGCTCACGGCCATCGCGCCGAGAAGCAGGGCGGAGAGCAGAAGGCGTGATGTCCTGGCGCGCATGGATCCCCCTTTCCCCGGAACATACGGAGCGCGCCCGCCGAAGTTGCCGCGCGCTGTTTCTTCGCATATTTGGGCGCGCGTGGGACGCGCGCGCCCAAATACGACGCGGCGACCTTTCCGCGCTCCGCGCGGGGCGCCGCTAGGTACGGACGAAGTCGATGAATCCCCGATCGACGTCCGTTGAGATCAGCTTCACGCGGAGCTTGCGGCCGACCTCCAGACCTTCGGAGCCGTGCACCAGCTTTCCTTCGACCGGCGGCGCCGGGATTCGAACCCAGGTCCCCTTCTCCGATGCGCCCGTCACGATCGCGTCGAACCGCTGCCCGATCCGGTTTTCGAGCAGCAAAGCCGCCGCCGACTTGCGGACCTGCCGCTCCACCTTGTCGGCATCGTCCTCCTGCTCGGTGCAGTGGCGGGCGAGCTCCTCGAGCTCGTCTCCGGGATAGGGAGAGGCGGTCCCGGCGAGCGCGGCTTTCAGGAGCCGCTGGGTAATGAGGTCTGGAAACCGCCGGTTCGGCGCGGTCGAATGGGTGTAGTCGCGCACGGCGAGACCGAAGTGGCCGACCGGCGCGCCCCCGGGCCGCTCGACGACGTACTCGCCCGCGCCCATCAGCTTGACGATCACGAGCGAGAGGTCCGGGAACCGCAGCGGGTCGGCTTTTCGCCGGCGCGCGAGGAACTCTTCCAGCGCCTTCGAATCGGGCTCGGGGGGCAGCTGCTCCCCATCCTCCTTCGCGACTTCGACGATTCGCTGCCACCGCTCCGGAGAGCGAACCACGCGGCGCAGCGACTCGAATCCCTTCGACTCGAGGAATCGGGCCGTCACGCCGTTGGTGGCGATCATGAGATCTTCGATCAGCTGCCGCGCGCGGTTGTGAGCTTCCTCCCGCAGGTCGACCACGCGCTCCCCGTCGAACACCGCCTTCGGCTGGATCGTCTCGAGCTCGAGCGCGCCCTGCTCGTGCCGGTGCTCCCGGAGTTTCTGCGCGAGGACATCCTGCGCCTTCAACTGCGCGTCCATCCCCGGCACCGCCCGGGCCACGGGCGGCTCGTCCGCTTTCCCTTCGAGAAAGGCGGCGACGGAGTCGTACGCGAGCTTGGCCTTGTTGCGCACCTTCGCCCGGTAGACCGAGGAGGATTGGAGGACTCCCGCGGCGTCGAAGACCATCTCCGTGACCATCGCGAGACGGTCTTGATCCTGGTTGAGCGAGGTCAGGTCCGTCGAGAGCCGTTCGGGGAGCATCGGGAAGATGCGCGCGGCGGTGTACACGGACGTGGTGTTCATTTGCGCGTGGGCGTCAATCGGCGTGCCCTTCTTCACAAGCGAGTCGACGTCGGCGATGGCCACGAGCGCCTTCACGGAACCACTGCCCGCGTCATCCGAGACGGAAAGCTGATCGAGGTCCCTGGAGTCGTCGTTGTCGATCGAGCACCAGAGAAGGGAGGTCAGGTCGCGGACATCGCCGCCGCCGTCGCTCGAAGGGCCCGGGATGCCGGCGAGCTGTTTTGCGACCTCGGACGGAAACTCGGGCTCGAGACCGCGGTCGAGCATCGCCTGCTTCGCGATCTCCGCAAGGCCGGCGCGGGTGTGGGAGCGGGGTGGGTTCATGGCGGGGACTGTACAACGCGCGCGGAGTCCGGGCGCTTTCGGGGGCGCTCGTCGCAATGCGCCCCTCCGGCTCGCGCCCACTACGCCGGGCCTCGGCCTCGGCCTGATAGCTTTCCAAAAGGTGGGCCCATGAAGCTCAGTTCGCTGCTGGCCGCCGCCGTCTGGTCGGGGACGGTCGCCATCGCTCAAACGAGCTCGACGACTCCGCCCGCGGCCTCTCCTTCCCCGGCCGCGACTCGCGCGCTTGAGGCGGCTCCCCCCGCCGACGCCGCATCCGCCGATGCGATCGTCCGCGCGCTCTATACGGGGGTCTCGCATGCTCCCGGAGAAGATCC
>JBBQDF010000354.1:0-3819 GCA_038319475.1 Thermoanaerobaculia bacterium | reverse complement strand
AATCGATGATCGCCACCGCGGACGTCCCCCAGGTACCCCCCGTCGCGGATGTCAACACCACAATCGAGGTCAGTCACTAAATGCCAACCGTCGCTGTCTCAAAATCGTTGACACGCTCCGTAGGAGATCAAATCCCTGAGGAGCGACGCCCGTCTCGGCGGTACATCAGCGAAACCTTCGTTCGCCTCGCGCAAGCCCTCAGGCGTGCAGCACGGAAAAGCTAACTCGTCTTCTCGTCACCCCACAGGAGGCCGGGTTTGGTGGCCCTTTGATCCCGTTCCGAGCCACCGATCCGACTTTACACATTCCAGATGCCGAGACCGTGAGCACCGGAGCTACGCCAAGGCTGCCCAGATTGTTCCATGCCAGCCGGTCGGGATATCTTGGTAGCGTGTCGGTGGATCGACTCTGAAAGGGGTCGATCCGCACCATGCCGCGGTAGGGAGGTGATCCACTTCCCCGCGCCGCGCCCTTTGAACGCAGGGGGCGTTTCGTCCGCATGCTGGCCGTGATCGCCGCGCCCGACCCCACGGAGATTGTCTCTCTCTTCGGTCTACCGCGCGGCGCAGGACATCCGCTTTAAGGCGCCACTTCTTAACCGGGAATTCCGCCTTGCGCTCCGCCGAGTAGATCTCGACGGTAACGACCGATCAGACGTCGACTACCCAGCCGCGCGCGAGTGCAGCAAGGCGCGGACCCTCGACCGGCCAGTCGTGGAGGGTAGCCGGATCAAAGTCTGCTCCATTCGGCCAGACCAGAGTCCCGCTCTCCTCGTCAAGACGAACCTGATCGAACAAGCCGGTGTCGGCGAGAGGCCCGAAGATCTGTCCCGCGAACACCGGGCGGAAGTCCACGACCTGCGCGGTGCCGTCCTCGAAACGCACGCGGAGCGTGAACGGAGCAACCTTTTCGAACCCAGTGACTGCGTGTACGGCGTGCTTCAAGCGTTTACCTCAAGGGTTCAATCTTAGCGGGCATTTTTCCGGCCTGCAAAATAAGCCAATCCTCGAGAAGTTCCTTCTGATGAATCTCGGCCCACGCTACGACTAAACGCTCTTGCCTGAGCGGAAGGCCCCCCCCAATCTTCTCGACCCGATCAGCCGCGAAAATCGCCACGCGACCCTGGTAGTAGGCATGGAAGTGAGGCCTGTGGGGGGGGCTGCCGGTCTCGACGAACATCCGGACGACGATTCCAAAGAACCGGCTGATCTCAGGCACGGCGACATCATCGCCGCCTCGGTCGGACAGTTGAAGTCCGTAGCCTGAGTTTCTTATATAATTAACTACATGGGACCCAGACGGCGGCGCTACGGCAAGTACCCGAGCACCCGTCTTGCCTCCGAGCTCGCCGAGGCAACCGCCCCCTACGGCGTTGAAACGGGCATCGACCACTTCAAGCCGACGACCTCAGCGGCTCGGCGCCGCTGGGCACCGACTCAACGCAAGCCCGGCCGTCCTCGGCGAGGGAAGGGGGTCAAAGTCATTTGCGTGAGCGTGGAACAAACGCTCCTTCAGCATTCCGACCGGCTCGCCAGGGAACTGGGTGTCAGCCGCTCCCGCCTGATCGAACGAGGTCTCAGAGTCGTTCTCGCCGCGAGCGCCAATCGATGACCCCGACCCGACGCGACGATGCAGCGCTTCTGAGGGCCATCAAGGAGCAAGCTCCCGCCCTCCGGGAGCTCCTCGAGGCAGTGAGTCATCGGAGCTACGAAGACCCGATCTACCGCTTCTACCACCACAGCTACAAGGTGTTTAACCTCCAACGTCGAACAGGAGAGATGGTCGCCGCCCTACGCGGCCTCCTCCCCGGGAGGGACCTCAACCCGATGTTCGTCGAGATCGTCGACCAGGGAACGGAGAAAGAGCTTTCGATCGATCAGAACGCGGATTGGCCTCGCCACACGAGGCCGATCCTCGAGGCGTTCTTTCACGCCCGTTTCTTTCTCGAGATGGCCGTTCGCTATTCGGTGCTACCGGAAGCGCCGAAGCTGCTCCCGAGCGGCTGGGCTGCCCTGCTCTGCCTCTACAAACTCCGATGACGGCGCTTTCGAACAGAAGGAAAGAACCGGCATTCCAGATGTACCTTGATCAAATGAGGGGACCTAGGATCCGGTCCGCCGTCGCGGTCCGAGAAGTATTTGAAGGCGGGAGGGTAGAAGGCGTCCTCACAACCCTGGCACCGCTGTGACGACGCGGGCCGAACGCCCGCTGTAACCCACTTCGTGCGCGGCGCTGGGTTGATCCCGTACTCAAAGCGCCACCGACGGCAGACACCGGCCGAACCTCTACCCGGTCAGCGAAGCGGCGGCAGAAGCTCGAGTTTCGCGGCTACGGCCTTGCAGGCAGCGACCAGGTCCGCCACGATCCGCTCGTCGATATCAAAGGAACCTTCGTATTCGCCGGCGTTTCGAAGGTCGTGAGCCTTCGCGAGAACGCGCCAGACCTCGGGCCCGAGGCCCAGCGTGTGCGGAAGCACCTGGAAAACGATGTATCGCTTGGCAGGCCGAAACCCGTGATGGCGCAGCGCCGCCAGACTGAGAGCAAACGCCGCGTTGTACGCCAGATCGAACCGGCTCGGCAACGAGAGCGAGGGATTTGCGGCATCTTTGAGGCGCGCCAGGCCAGAGTTCTTGAGACCCGCAAACTCGTTCGTATCCGGTGGCTCCGTCGCCAGAACGGATCCCGCGAGGCGATCAAGCGGCGAGGTCATCCGCTGTCCCGATGATCCACAGCTTCGGCTGGGCTAAAACCCGCTTCAGAAAAGCGTTGCCTTGCTTCATGCGCCTGGCAATGTCCTGACGCCCATAAACCGTGGGGTTGACCTCTCGCTGCAGCCTCTCTCGAAACGGTTCCAGAGCCGCATAGACATCCGCGTAGGTCAGGCTGTCGCTAACGATCAAGAGATCGATGTCGCTTCGTGCCGTATCTTTCCGCTTCGCGACCGAGCCATAGACAAACGCCGCAATAATGTCGTCTGCCAAAGGCCGCAGGGCCTCGCGCAGGGGCACGGCGAGGCCGACCGTCTTCCGCACGATGCCGCTCAGCTCCTCGAAAAGCGGCGACTTATGGTTCGCCTGGTAATGCTTCTGGCTTCCGACTCGATGTGCGGCTACGAGACCGCTCTGCTCCAGCTTGGCAAGCTCCCGCTGGACCGCGCCGGATCCAGCGGACGCCATGCGTATGAGCTCCGAAGCGTAAAAAGTACGATCCGGCTGGCCGAACAGGAGTGCCAGGACTCGCTGCTGGGTCGAGGAAAACAGTGCGTCCGCGAGACTGATCGGCGCAGCAGCCTCTGCTGGAGTTGCCTTTCGCATACCCAATATGGGTTGGAGTATACCCTAATTGGGTAAGCTACGGGGGACTCGGAGGACCGGTCGCATCAGGCGGATGTTAGCGCTTCGGCGACCCGCGCCCACCTTTCAGGCTCCTCGAACGCCTCCCTAGAAGCTGATCTTCAGAATCCGCCCCTCCGTCCCGACCAGCCACCCCGCGTCCGGACTGGCGAACGCCACCGCCCAGTAGTTTTCGACACCTTCGAGCAGGAACCACGTGTCTCCCTCGTCGGGAGTCCACGCCGCGCCGCCCGGTCCCGTGGCCACGATCGTCTTCGGGCGCCCCGGCTGCCCCACGTAACTCAGGCCGAAGATCGCACCCGGAATCGGTGCGTTGGTGGCGAGCTCCCAGGTCTTACCGCCGTCTTTCGATCGGGCGAAGTTGTCGATCACCTCCGTCCCCAGGAAATCTCCTCCTCCGATCACGCCGTGCGCGGGGTTGCGGAAGGCGACGCTGAAAATGCCAGCGGCTCCGGTGGCGTTGGCC
>JBBQDF010000353.1:0-3821 GCA_038319475.1 Thermoanaerobaculia bacterium | reverse complement strand
GGAGGCTCCTCCTTCCCTTCGGTCAGGAGACTCCTCCCGATGCGAGCGTATCGGCCATGGTGGCGAAGAAGCGATGAGGAAATACGCTTTAGCCGCCGGGAGAGGGCAACGGTTGGGGGTGGCGAGGACACACCCGCGTGGCGGTGAAGGCTGAAAACGCGATCGGATGTCCGGCGCCGCTTCCCTGATAGTTTCTCCCCTCCCATGCCCGAATCTCCTTCCCTCCAGGGCTTGAATCCCGAGCAGCGCGAGGCCGTTCTCCACCCAAAGGGCCCTCTCCTCGTGCTCGCCGGCGCGGGCTCGGGCAAGACCCGCGTGATCACGCACCGCATCGCGCGGCTCGTGGAGACGGGGGCTGATCCAAGAAGTATCGTGGCCGTCACCTTCACCAACAAGGCCGCGCAGGAAATGCGCGAGCGCGTCCAGAAGCTGATCGGCATCGCCGTTCCGATCGGTTTCGTCGGGACGTTTCACTCATGGTCTCTGCGCCTGCTCCGCCGGCACGCCGCGGCGGCCGGTCTTCCGCCCCGGTTTGCAATCGCCGACTCCGCGGATTCGCTTTCCCTCGTGAAGGAGGCGATGTCGGAGCTCGGCATCTCGGAACAGATGCTTCCGCCGGGCTCGGTTCGGTCCCGGATTTCGCATGCCAAGAACGCGCTGATCACGGCGGAGAAGTTCGAGGCGAGCCAGTTCGACTTTGCGGGGGAGCGAGTCGCGAAGGTCTTTCGCGCGTACGAGAAAAAGCTCGCCTCCGCCGGCGCGCTCGACTTCGACGACCTGATCCTCCGGGCCGTCCGCCTTCTCTCCCAACGGCCGGAAGTGCAGGCGTCGGAGAGCCGCCGCACGCGTCACCTCCTCATCGACGAGTACCAGGACACCAACACCTCGCAGGACGCTCTGGTGAAGCTCTTCGGCGCCGGCGCGGATTCGCTGTGCGCGGTCGGGGACGAGGACCAGTCGATCTACCGCTGGCGCGGCGCGGAAGTCGAGCACATCCTCCGGTTCGACGAGGACTTTCCCGGTGCGAAAATCGTCCCGCTCGAGCGCAATTACCGCTCGACGTCGAAAATCCTCGAAGCGGCCTCGAAGCTCGTATCGCACAACCGCCGGCGACGTCCGAAGACTCTCCGGGCCGATCGCGGAGAAGGCTCGCGCGTCCGTCTCTGGCGCTTCGACGAGGATCGTTCCGAGGCGGAGGTCGTCGCGCGCGAGATCGGATCCGGCGGGCGGGCGCCCTCGGAAATCGCCATCCTCTACCGCACCAACGCCCAATCCCGCGGGTTCGAAGAAGAGCTCGTCCGCCGCCGGATCGCCTACGTCGTCGTCGGCGGCATGAAGTTCTACGACCGGGCCGAAGTGAAGGACGCCCTCGCGTATCTCCGGCTGGCGGTGCGTCCGGAAGACGACTTCGCGTTCCGCCGCGTCGTCAACGTGCCCGCTCGCGGGATCGGGACGGCCACGCTCGACCGCATCGCCGCCGCGGCTTCGGAGAGCGGCCGCTCGTGGTGGGAGGTGTCAGGGGAGCCTTTGCCGGGGCTGACCGACCGGGCGCGAATGGCACTCGGGCGGTTCCGCACTCTCGTCTCCGAGCTGCACGGTCGGGCGGAAACGTACTCGCCGTCGGCGATGCTCGAGCACCTCCTCGACACCAGCGGGTACGCCGCGCTCTACGAGGGGTCGACGGAACGGGAGGACGTCGCTCGGCGCGAGAACCTGGAGGAGCTCGTCAGCTCCGCCCGCGAATTCGAGCGGCGTAACGCCGAGGGCGCCACTCTGGCGGAGTACCTCGACACCGTGGCGCTCGCGACCGACGCGGACGCCGCGCCGGTCGGAGGCGGGGCGGTCACGCTTTCGACGTTGCATGCCGCGAAAGGCCTCGAGTTCAAGGACGTGTATGTCGTGGGGCTCGAGGAAGGGTACCTGCCGCACGGCAACTCGGGGGATGACGCGGAGGAGCTCGAAGAGGAAAGGCGCCTGCTCTACGTCGGAATGACGCGCGCCGAGGACCAGCTGACGCTGACTCTCGCGGAGCGCCGCCTGGTCTACGGGAAGATTCAGTTCCGCTCGCCGTCCCGCTTCTTGGACGAGATGCCGCCCGGCGCTCTCGAGGAGCGCCTCGAGCGTGCCCCGTCCGCGCCGCGGTTTGCGGCGCCGGTCGCGTCGAACCGCTTCAGCCGGATCGAGCCCGAGCAGGAATCGCAGGAACCGGCCCCGCTCGGCCGCGGACGACGCGTGCGGCATCCCAGGTACGGCGTCGGCGTGATCCTGGCGCAGGAGGGAAGCGGCGAAGACACGAGATTGACCGTCTATTTCGACCGCGCGGGAAAAAAGAAGTTCGTGGCGCGCTATGCGGACCTGACGCCCGCGTGAGGGTTGAGCGTGAACCCTGTCGAGTTGAGGGTTGAGCGTTGAGAGTTGGGCTGAGAGCGCTCCTTTTCAACAAAGCCCTTAACGCTTGACCGGCACCCTCGCTATCAACGCGATCATCCGCCCTGCCGCGGACCCGTCTCGGCGGTAGCTCGCGTACCGGTCCCCCCCGCACTTCGTGCAGGAAGGATGAATCGATATCGCGTCGGGGGGAACGCCTGCCGCCTCGAGCTGCGCCCGGTTGACGGCCTTCAGATCGAGGCGGTAGTGCCCGCCGCAGTCCCGCCGCGCGAACTCGCCCGCGAACTGACGGGCGACCTCGCCGCCGACCTCGTAGCAGCACGCGCCAATCGACGGGCCGATCCAGGCTCGGACGTCCTCTGCCGGCGCGCCGAGCTCCGCGAGCGCCGTGAGAGCGGCGGCCGCGGCATCGGCCGCGGAGCCCCGCCATCCCGCGTGCGCGGCGGCGATCGCTCCCGATGCCTCGAGGAGGATCGGAACGCAATCCGCCGTCTGCACCACGAGGGCCACGTCCGGCAGCGCCGTCGCCAGCACGTCGCACTCCCCGGCATCGACGGTCTCTCCGCTCCCCGGCGCTCTCACAACCCGCACCGCCGCGCGCCCGTGGACCTGGGTTGCCCGAACGATCGGCAGCGACGCCGCGCCGAGGGCCGCGGCAAGGCGGCGGCTCAGGATCTCCGTCGGAGGGGTCGTTCCCTCCGGGGCCACTCCGCGTCCGGAAAACGCGACGAGCGTCTCGGGCGGGACCCCCGCGGGACGGAAAATCCAGCCCGCGTAAGTCGAGCTCTCGGTCCACGCGGCCGCCGTCACCGGCCGATTCTCGCACGGACCCCGTGTTAAAATTTCCGCAGTGTCCTCTCTCGAAACTCCTGAAAGGACGCGGGTTTTTCCCGTCATCGGGCTGGAAGTCCACGCGCAGCTCCAGACTCGCTCGAAGATGTTCTGCCCGTGTCCCGTCACGGTGGCGGATGCCGCCAACGCCGCGACCTGCCCGATCTGCCTCGCCTTCCCCGGGACTCTGCCTGTTCTCAATCGCGAGGCCGTGACGCTCGCGATGCGGCTCGCCATCGCCACCGGGTCGGCGATCCACCGCGATTCGCGATTCTCCCGGAAGAATTACTTCTATCCGGACCTGCCGAAGGGTTACCAGATCACCCAGTACGACCGGCCGATCGCGACCGGGGGCGGCGTGGAAATCGACACGCCCGCCGGCGCGCGCACGATCCGGCTGACGCGCATCCACCTCGAGGAGGACGCCGGCAAGTCGCTCCACGACACGCCGTTTCCGGACGTCCCGCCGACCGTCTCGCTCGTCGACTGGAACCGCGCCGGGGTTCCGCTCTGCGAGATCGTGAGCGAGCCCGAGGTGCGCACGGCGGAAGAGGCAGCCTCCTATCTGACCGAGCTGCGACGCCTGCTGCGTTTCATCGGCG
>JBBQDF010000352.1:0-3831 GCA_038319475.1 Thermoanaerobaculia bacterium | reverse complement strand
GGCGATCCGCTCGTGCATCCGCAGCCGGAGACCTACTGGGGCAACGTCAATCCGATCGGCCCCCGGGGGGTGTACGACGAAGCCAAGCGCTTTGCGGAAGCGATGACGATGGCCTACCAGCGGCACCACGGGGTCGACACGCGCATCGTGCGGATTTTCAACACGTATGGCGAGAGGATGCGGCCTCGCGACGGGCGTGTGGTGCCCGCACTCATTTCGCAGGCGCTCGTCGGAGAGCCGATGACGGTCTTCGGCGATGGCTCACAGACCCGCTCCTTCTGCTACGTCTCCGATCTGATCGAGGGGATCTACCGTCTTCTGCTCTCGGCGGAGAAGGAGCCGGTCAACATCGGGAATCCCGCGGAGCTGACGGTGCTCGATTTCGCGAAGACGATCCAGAAGCTGACGGCCACGAAGAGCGAGATCGTCTACCGCCCGCTGCCGGTGGACGATCCGAAGGTGCGGCAGCCCGACATCACGAAGGCGCGCACGAAGCTCGGATGGGAGCCGAAGGTGAAGCTGGAAGAAGGACTCGGCAGGACCATCGAGTACTTCCGGAACCTTCCGGGATAAGCAACGGTGGGGAAGACCCACCAGCGTCGAACGCCCGGATCATGCGGTCCGCCATCGAGGCCTCTCGGCCGTTCGTCGCACCGACGCGCCAGGTTCAGACGGAACGACGCCGGTCCTCTGTCACGCTGCTGGTCTCAAATGCCTCTCTAGACAAGGCCGTTGTCCCCGATCGCCTCGACCGGGCAGGAGTCCATGGCCTCCTGGCACTGGACCTCCTCATCCGGGCTGGCCGGCTGGCGGAAGACGTAGGAGTAGCCCTTGTCCTCCTCCCTCTGGAAATTCCCCGGCGCCGTGACGCGGCACACGTCGCAATCGATGCACTGGGTGTCGACGTAGTACTTCCCGGACACCGTTTCGGCCACTTTGTCTCGCGGATCGGCCACGCGGGAACGGTACCAGAGTCCCACTTCGCCGCTTCGACGACGCCGGGAATTTGGACCCCCCTTGTGCCAGAAGACAGGCTAGACTCCGCGCCGTGTCGCGCCGCATCCGTGCGCTCCTTCTTTCCGGCGTGGCGTCTTTGATTCTCGCCTCCTGCCGGGAAGATCGCCTGCCGGAAGGCGACGGTGGCACCAGCGCGCTCGAGGCCGGCCGGAGGATTTATGAAAAAAAGTGCGCCTCCTGCCACGGGATGACGGGCGACGGCAACACCGTGACGGCGAGCCGGTTTCCGTACTCGAACCTGATCGACCGGAGGTGGCGGTCCGACGGCCGGCCTTCTTCGATCGAGCAGCAGATCCGGAAAGGGCATGACCCGATGCCCAAGTTTCAGGGAAAACTGACGGATCAGGAGATCCGAGACACCACGGCCTACGTTCTGGATCTCTCCCGCCGCGGAGTGCGATGACGACGCGCACGATCCCGCTCTTCCCGCTGCCCGGAGGCATCCTCTTCCCGGGAACTCTCGTGCCGCTGCACATCTTCGAACCGCGCTACATCGAGATGGTTTCCGACGCGCTCGCCGGAGACCGGTTGATCGGCCTCGCGATGCTCAAGCCCGGGGTCGACGTCGACCAGGGCGACTCCCCCATCTTCCAGGTGGGCGGCGCCGGCGAAATCGTCGAGTCCGAAGAGCTCGACGACGGCCGGTACAACATCCTCGTCGAGGGCCGGTTCCGATACCGGGTGCTGGAGGAAAAGGCCCGCGGCTCCTATCGCACCGCGCGCGTTGCGGAGCTCGAAACGGCGCCGTTCGCCTCACCGGAGGAGGAGGCGCGCGTCGCCGGTCTGACAGGGAAGATTTTCGAAGCGGTGCGCCCGCGAGTCGAGCTCCCGCCTCTGCCCGAGGAGCCGGCTCCGCTCTCTCCCGAGCGGCTCGCGGCGGAGATCGCGCTGCGGCTGCGATACCGCCCCGAGGAGCTTCAGTCGCTTCTGGAAGTGAGTTCGCTTCCGGCCCGCTACGCGGCGCTGATTTCCCGGATGATGGAATGGCAGAAGCGGATGGAGTTCCTGGAGCCCTTCCGGCCGGGCGAAATCGACGGGATCAGGAACTGAGAAAAGAAATCGCTGACCGCTACATCTTCTGCGCGGTGCTCGCGTTTAAGGCACGGTCGTGCGCCCAGCTCTTGATGGCCTTGATCTGCTCTTCCATGGTGATCGCAAGGGGAACCGTCGCGGAAATCACGCGGTGGATGTCGTCCTCCGTGACCGACCGCGCCTCCGAGTAGGACTCGACGACGGCCGAGATGACGGCCTGCTCGATCTCCGCGCCGTTCCAGCCCTTCGTGGCCTTCGAGAGGAACACGAGGTCGAATCGCGCGGGGTCGCAGCGGTTCTTGCGAAGATGGATCGTGAAGATCTGCTTGCGCTCTTCCTCCGTGGGAAGGTCGACGAAGAAGACCTGGTCGAAACGCCCCTTGCGGATGATCTCGGCCGGCAGCAACTGGATCCGGTTCGCGGTCGCCGCGACGAAGACCAGGGCGCTTTTTTCCTGCATCCACGTCAGGAACCCCGAGAAGATGCGCGACATCGCGGCGTCTCCCCCCTCGCGGTACCCGCCGACTCCCATCTCGATCTCGTCGATCCAGAGCACGGCGGGTGAAACCGCCTCGACCGAGCGGAGCGCCTTTAAGAACGTGCTCTCCGGATTTTCCGTTCCGAACACCGCGTTCATGTCGAGACGGAAGAGCGGCAGGTTCCACAGCGTCGAGATCGTCTTGACGCACAGGCTCTTGCCGCATCCGGAGATCCCCATGAGAAGGATCCCGCGCGGGATCGGGATGCCGGCATCCAGGGCTTCGCGAGAGAAGAGCGCCTGCCGCTTGCGGAGCCACGTCTTTAACGTCTCGTAACCGCCGATGTCGTCGATGGAGAAGCGCGGCGGCACGAACTCGAGAACGCCCTCCTTCTTCGACATCTGCTCCTTCTCGGCGAGCACCTCGAGGAACGCGCCTTCGTCGAACACCTTGCGGGCGGCGAAGACCTTCCCGAGCAGGTGACCGATCTCGTCGGCCGTCAGCCCGCGCATGGCGAGCGCGAGACGCCGCACGGCGGCGTCGTCTATGGCATCGGCGCCGAGCCGCCGGCGGACGCTCGCGTCGATGATCCGCGAGATCTCGGCCTCGTCCGGCAGCTCGTATTCGACGACGTAGATCTCTTTCTTCAGGTCTTCGGGGATCGCGAGACGCGGCGAGAGCAGCAGCACGTGCCGTCCGCGGTCCTTGAGACCCCGATAGAGGTCGCGCAGGCGGCGGACGATTTCCGGCCGGGCTTCCGAGGACGCCGGAAAGTCCTTCAACATGTAGAAGCCCTTGCCGGAAGCCTGCAGGATTGCGTCGAGGGCCTTCATCGGGTCCCGCGTCTCGGGAATCGGCATGCCGTCGACGAGAAGCCCGTCGACCACGGACCAGACGCCGAAGGGGACGGGCTGACCGAAGAACGTCCGCGCCAGGTGCTGCACGAGCCTCTCGATGCGAGGCTCCTCCCAGCTCTGGACGTAGAGCAGCGGATGTCCGCCGGTCAAGGCGCGGCGGATCTTCTCCATCCCCTTGGCAGGGGCGGAGACCGCGGCCACGGCTGTGCTCATGAGGTTTCATTCTAACCGGCGCGCCGGGGGCGCCCCCGGAACCCCGCGCCGCGTCGTCTACAATCACGACACGAATGCCCAATCCCGAGCACGTGGCACTCCTCCTCACGCCCGAGTGGAATGGGTGGAGGATCCGTAACTCCAACGTGACTCCGGACCTCACGGACGCGAAGCTCTCGGGCCGTGAGCTCGCGGAAAAAGACCTTCGCCGGGCGGACCTGACCGGGGCCGAC
>JBBQDF010000351.1:0-3836 GCA_038319475.1 Thermoanaerobaculia bacterium | reverse complement strand
ATCCTTTTCGCGGAAGCGGCCGCCGCCTTCGAAGACCTGACTCTTTCGCGCGGACTCGACCAGCTGAAGATGCAGGTCCCCGACGCGTGGCCGAACACCTTCCGGCAGTCGCGATTTCTCTCCGCGGTCGACTACGTGCAGGCGGACCGCCTGCGGCGCAAGGTGGCCCTCGAGATGGCGCGGCTCTTCGAAAAGGTGGATCTGCTTCTCGTTCCCGCGCTGCGGGACGAAATCCTGACGATCACCAACTTCACCGGCCATCCCGGTCTGACCCTCCCGGCCGGGTTCGTCGAGATCGCGCAGGCGCGCAGCGACTGGGCCCCCGATCCCGCCCATCCCCTGCCGCCCTTAAACCCGAAGCGCCGGGTCCCGCACGGCATCACCCTCGTCGGCAGACTCTTCGACGAAGGAACGATCGCCCGAGTCGGAATCGCCATGGAGCGCGCCTTCGGAGTGTCCTCGAAGCGGCCACCGGGATTCTAGGGGCTCCCCACCCATCTAATTTCCCGAGCGAGTCAGGCAGGGGCGTTATCACCGGCGGTGGCGAATACGCTCGCCCCGAGAGGAGTCTCCCGACCAGAGGGAGGGAGGAGCCTCTCGGGGCGGGAGCCGCAGCGAACGATGTGACCAGGCGAGCGGTCGAGGCCGCATCCGGCCGAGCCGCTCGCCGGTGCCTTCGCCGCGGGCGGCGAAGGCAGGTCACGAAGTGAGCGGAGGCGACGTGGGCGACGGTTCCGCCGTCACCGGCGTGCCTTCCCTCTCCATCGGCGCCACGAAATTGAAAAGCTTCAACGAGGGCCGGCCATGGCGGCCGAGCGCGGGGTCGAACTCGTAGGACGTGATCGAGGCGTTCGCGACCTCGAGCGACCGATCGATCTCGAGCAGACGCTCTTCCGTCAACCGTTCGAGCAGATACCGGAAACAGAGGACCACGACGGTGTGGCAGACGATGACGACGCGCTCGCGGCGATACTCGCGGGTCAGTGTGCCGATCGCGCTGCGCAGCCGGAGAATCACGTCGCACCAGCTCTCGCCGCCGGGCGGGCGATAGTAGAACTTACCGAGCGGTGCGCGGCGAAGCGCCTCCTCCGGAAAACGCGCCTCGATCCCCTTGCGCGTCAACCCGTCGAGGATTCCGAACTCTCTTTCGCGCAGCCTTTCGTCGCGCACCGCCGTGAGCGCCAGCCCCGAGGCCTCGGTCATCCGCCTTGCCGTCTCGAGCGCGCGGAGGTACGGGGAGGCGAGAACGATCGTGGGCCGAATCGCTTCCGGCATCTCACCGAACCACCGCCCGACGGCGTCTGCCTGACGCTCTCCGAGCGGCGAGAGAGGCACATCGACGTCCCGCATCCCGAGATGAATCTGGGGATCTCCCGTGCTCTCCGCCAGATCGCGCGCCACGTTGCCCGCACTCTCGCCGTGCCGGACGATCCACAGGGTCTTCGGCCATTTCTGATCGTTCGACTGCATCGTGCCTCCCGTCACCGCCCGCCGCTCGCACCATTTCACGAATTCGTGCCGCACGGAACCTGGACCCGGTTCCCGCGTATGAAGAGGCAGCATGCGCCGTAAAGGGTTCATAGTTCTATCTTTTCTCGCGGTTGCTGCGGCGCTGACGGCCGAGAGGGCGGACCCTCCCCCGCCGGTTCCGATCCGCCCGGCGACGGGACCGATCACGATCGACGGCCGCCTTTCCGATCCCGGCTGGCAGGGAGCCGCCACGATCGACACTTTCTGGGAGACGTCGCCCGGCGACAACGTTCCTCCGCAGGCGCGGACCGTCGTCCTCATCGCCTACGACGAAACATCGCTCATCATCGGCGTGCGCTGCGACGACCCGCGGCCCGAGCGTATCCGCGCGCCGTTCGTGGATCGCGATCAAGTGATCGGCACCGACGACAATGTCGCGATCTTCCTCGATACGCGCAACGACCGCCGCTCGGCCATCGAATTCCGCGTGAACCCGCGCGGGATCCAGGGCGACGGCGTGTGGAACGAGGCCAACGGAAACGAGGACTTTTCCCCCGATTTCTTCTTCGACTCCGCGGCCTCGATCACCGAAAAAGGGTGGACGGCGGAGATGCGGATCCCCTTCTCATCGCTCCGGTACGGCCGCACCGATCCCCAGACCTGGGGAATCCTCGCGTGGCGCAACTACCCGCGCGATTTCCGGTACGCCTTCCACTCGAGCCCGATCCCGAGGGGATCCAATTGCCTGATCTGCCACATGCGCTCGATAACCGGGCTCGCCGGTCTCCCCTCGGCGGGACATTTCGTGGCCGCGCCCTATGTGACGGGACGCGAACAGGGCCGGCCGGGGGACGAATCCGATCCACGCTCATCCTTTTCGTATCCGCCGGCCCGCGGGCACGCAGGCGGGGACTTGAAGTGGACGCCCGATCCCGACAAGGCCGTCGATGCGACGATCAATCCGGATTTCTCCCAGATCGAGTCGGACGTGGCCCAGATTTCCGTCAACGAACGGTTTGCCCTCTTCTACCCGGAGAAGCGCCCGTTCTTTCTGGAGGGCGTGGACCTGTTCCAGTCGCCGATACAGGCCGTGTACACGCGCACCATCACGTCTCCGCGGTGGGGCGCCCGGGTCACGGGCAAGGACGGGAGCTCGGCCTACACGCTGCTCGTCAGCGAGGATCGCGGCGGGGGGCTCGTGATCCTTCCCGGCGCGTATTCCTCGGGCTTCGCCCCGCAGGATTTCCGATCCTTCGCGGCGATCGGCCGGCTTCGCCGCGACTTCGGCCAATCCTTCGCCGGGCTGCTCGCCACGGACCGCGAGATCTCAGGCGGCGGGCATAACCGGGTGATCGGCCCGGATTTCCAGTGGCGCCCGAACGACCGGGACCAGGTCACGGGACAGTTCCTCTACAGCCGCACGCGGACCCCCGACCAGCCGTGGGACCGGCGTCCCCTTTCCGGCGGGGCTCTCGACGTGAGCTGGAATCACCAGACGCGGACGCTCGGCTGGTTTGGGGAATACCGGGATTTCGCGGACGGGTTCCGCGCCGACAACGGCTTCGTGCCGCAGGTCGGAATTCGCGAAGGAACAGTCCAGATCGGATACACGTTCTACCCGGAGGGGATCTTCCGGCGGCTCAGCCCGAGACTCGGCGAAGATGTCGTGGTCGAACGCGGCGGCCGGCTCGTCTCCCGCCGCTTCTTCCCGGGCGTGGACTTCCACGGCGTGAGAAATCTCGCGGGTTTCGTGGGGGTGAACGCCGATTCCGTGCGGGTCGGCGAGCA
The DNA here is from genome assembly GCA_038319475.1 of Thermoanaerobaculia bacterium. GTDB lineage: Bacteria > Acidobacteriota > Thermoanaerobaculia > UBA5066 > Gp7-AA6 > JALYUA01. The sequence continues at coordinate 578 of JBBQDF010000351.1, read as the reverse complement.
GGTGCTCGGTTCGACGAAAGTCGCCTGGTCGATTTCCGTCGATCCTTCGCGGCGGCTGACGCGCGTGACCTTCAACGGCTCGCTCGGCAGCGACATCGATTTCGACAACGCGCGCACCGGGCACGGCGGCAGTCTCGCGGGCTCGTTGACGACCCGTCCGACAGACCATCTCGAGCTCGGCTTCCTCGGGAACCGCCGCTGGTTAAACGTCGAGGGCGGCCGCCTCTTCACCGCGCAGGTCGAACGGGTGAAGGCGACATACACCTTCAGCGCGCGCGCATTTCTGCGGGCGGTCGTGCAATACGTTTCGACAGACCGGGACCCCGCCCTCTACACGTTTCCGGTAGCGCGCCGATCCGGTAATTTCGACGGGTCCGCACTCTTCTCGTACAAGCTCAACTGGCAGACGGTCTTTTTTCTGGGGTACGGAGACAGCCGGACGCTCGAGCGTGACGCGGCCACGGCGACCGAGCCGTCGCGGTACAACCTGCTTCCCGTCTCGCGCCAGCTGTTCCTGAAGATCTCCTACGCTTTTCAAGGGTAGGTCGGAAAGAAGCGGCGGGGTTTCGCGCACGCAG
>JBBQDF010000350.1:0-3839 GCA_038319475.1 Thermoanaerobaculia bacterium | reverse complement strand
GGGTACTCGCGAACGTCCCACTGCCACCCGACCCACGCAACGCTCGCTCCGCGGCGCATCAGGAAGCCGTCGCCGATCTCTTCCGCCGTGGCCGGGTCTGTCGAGGATTTTCCGCGGTTCATCAGCGCGAAGATTGCCTTTCCTCCGCGGTTGGGCACTTCGAGAAGCAGGGAGCCGCTCGCGCGGGCCGCGTCCTTCGGTGTGATGAGGAAAAAGTCGGCGGAGAACTCGACGTCGCCGCCGGCGTTGCGCGGCGCGAGCTCGACGTCGACGATCCCGCGGTCGTGCGGGTCGTGGGGCGAAACGGCGAAGTGGAGGGTGCCGGAAATCTTCTCGTACGGACCCGCGAGGCCGAAGCTGCGGCCGCCGAGAAGGTCGGCGCGGGATTTGACCTCCACCCGCACGACCCGAGCCGACAACGCGTGCGGGACGAGGAGCGCCGCGAGAAGGAGAAGCTTTTTCATGACGGAGAGGCTAATTCAGGAAGAGGCGAAGGGCGCAGGGCGAATGGCGAATGGCGAATGGACGACCAGGGGGACGTCATAGTCGTGGCAGCGGGCCTGAGATCTCCTTCGCGCCTGGCGCTCAGCGTGCGCGCCCAACCCGGCCCATCGCCCAAAGACCGGGTTTACGGCTTTGCCGGAACCTGGTACGAAATCCGCCAGACGAGATCTCCGCCGTCGTCGGAGACGAGGAGCGATCCGTCCCTGGCGACCGTGACTCCTACCGGACGCCCCCAGACCTGGCCGTCCGCGGTGACGAACCCCGTCAGGAAATCTTCGTACTCTCCGGTCGGGGCCGCGTTGCGAAGGGGCACGCGGATGAGCTTGTACCCGGTGCGCCGGGCGCGGTTCCACGAACCATGCTCGGCCGCGAAGGCGTCGCCCGAGAAGTCGCGTGGAAACTGGCGGCCCGTGTAAAAGGTCATCTGGAGCGACGCCGAGTGCGACTGCAGCAGCACTTCGGGCACGAGCACTTTGTCGCGCAGCTCCGGATGCGCATTCGGATGCCTCGGGTCGGGGTGGCCGCCAATGTAGAACCACGGCCAGCCATAAAAGCCGCCGTCGCGAATGCGGGTGATGTAGTCGGGAACGAGATCGTCGCCCAGCCCGTCGCGCTCATTGACCGATGCCCACAGCTCCCCGCTTCCTGGATGCACCGCGATTCCAACGGCGTTCCGGATCCCGGAGGCGTAAATGCGCCCCCCCGTCCCGTCCGGGTTGTACTCGAGGATGTCCGCGCGGCGTTCTTCGTTCGTGCCGGCATTTTCGGCCACGTTCGAATGCGATCCGACGGAGACGTACATCTTCCGTCCGTCGTTTGAAAACTGGATGTCGCGCGTCCAGTGCCCGCCGCCCCGCAGCAGGCCGCCTCCGGGAAGGTCCGGCACGACCACCTCCGGCTTGCCGCGCGCTTTGAGATCTCTCGGGAGGTATCCGAACCGCACGACGCGTCCGGTCTCCGCGACGTACACCCACCGGGGTTCGGGACCCGGAGGGTAGAACGCGATACCGAACGGCTTCGAGAGGCCGCTCGCGAAAATCTCGTTCTGCTCCGCCCGGCTCGCGCCCCCGCGCGCCCGCAGGACGCGCACACGCCCGGGATAGCTCTCGGCCACGAAAACGTCACCGTTTGGTGCGGTGCGCAGAAGACGCGGATTGTCGAGCTTCGTCTGAAATTCCTCGACCCGGAATCCCGGGGGGACGCGCGGCCAGGCGCCGGCCGGCCGGTCGATGACGTGCGACCCGGAGTCCGCGGACTTGCTCGCGAACGGCTGCGGCAGATCGGTCACGGTGATCTTCCGGCGCACGCCGGGAGCGTCGGTCGTCCAGTCGCCGAGCGCACCCTGTCCCGTCAGCGTTTCGGAGCGTGTGGCGGCAGGGACTGCCGAAGCGCGGGCCTGGGGCGATTGCGCTCCGGGAAGAAACACGATTGCGACGAGAGCGGCGGCGGTAGCGGGCAGCAGACGGGAACGGAAGTGCATTGGATTTCCTCGTCCGGGTAACGATGCAAGATTACGACCGCGCGGCGGGCGCAGGTGCGCCGTGCGGCCGTCGTCGCAGGACCTACGATTTTTTCTGGCACCTCGGGCAGAAGAACATGCGGCGGCCGGACAGCGGAATTACCCGGATCCTCCCGCCGCAACGGCGGCAGATCTCCTGCTGGTAGACGTAAAAGGGATCGGCGTTGCCGCGACCCGCCCCGGGATGGGGGATCTCACTTCGATCGACCGTCGTGATGCGCCGGCGCGTAACGCCCCGGCGCATCAGCCCGCGAACGAGCTCCCAGAGCCCGTCCCACCGTTCCTCGGAGATCCGGCCTGCGCGCCTGAGCGGGTGGATGCCCGCCAGAAACAGCGCTTCGACGCGGTAGATGTTCCCGATGCCGGAGACGACTCGCTGGTCGAGCAGGACGTCTCCGATCGGACGATCCGGCCTCCTGCGAAATTCCGCGAGCACGCTTGCGCCGTCCGCTCCCCGCCGCAGGGGATCGGGCCCGAGCCGCGCGTGGATCAAGTTGCGCGCCTCTTCGTCGATGAGCTCGCAGGTCGGAGGGCCGACGAGATCGACAGTCACGCCCCGGGCGGCCAGACGCATACGGACCGTCGGACGGGGGTCGGGCGCGGGGTTGCTGAACCGCGTGAACTCGCCGGCCATGCCGAGGTGAACGTGAACGACGAGCCCTCCCTCCCAGAGGTGAAAGAGATGCTTCCCCATCGCATCCGCTCCGCGGAAGCGCCGGCCGTCCAGCTGCCGCGCCTCCCGGGCAAAGCGCCCCTGGGGAGACGAGGCGCGGACGATCGAGCCCGTAAAATCCCGGGCGTGCTCCCGCGCCAGTCGATGGATCGTGTTGCCTTCCGGCATGACCGTCGACCATACGCCCGTTCGACTGACATGGCGCGACTTCGGCCCCGATGAGATCTCTCTGTTTCGCGTTGCGGATGGCGACGGGCCGCGTCGCCGCCGTCTCGCTGGCTCTGGCGGCGCTGTCGTGCGCGGGCAACCGCCCGGCGGCGCAATCGCAGGCGCCGGCCCGCGCGAGGCGCGCCTTGCTGATCTCGATCGAACTCGTGACGGCGTCCCCCGACGGCTTCATCGATCCGTCGTCCCGGACGGCCGCTATGGCGACTTCGGGGTCGCGCACGTTTATGTGAACCACGCCGCCGCCGCCGGGACCCTCGAGGAAGCCGAGCGCCTGCTGTCGGAGTTTCGCGTCGGCGGCGAGAGTTCCTGGGACCGCGTCGTGCTCCGCGGGCAGGCAGGTGCGCTCGCCCTCGACGCGCCGGAATCCGGCGACCTGATTCTTCTGGCGAAACCCGGATTTCACCTGTCGATGCGAATGGTGCCCGGCCGTACGTCCGGCCTTCGGAGGAATACGGAGGGCACGGCTACCGCGCCGCTTTCCCGAAGCTCGACGCCACCTTTCTGGCCGCGGGGCCGGGCGTCCCGAAGGGGCGGGTCGAGGAAATGGGGTCGGAGACGATCGCGGCGCGGATTGCCGCCGCTTTGGGAATCGAGCCTCCCCGCCAGGCGCAGCGCCTGACCCGCTGATGCGGCGCGGCGTGCAGAAGATACGCCGGCAGGCTGCTGTACTGTTCCGCGCTCATGTCCGCGGACGCCGTCCCAGCGCCTCGCTTTGACCCCGCGCGGCGGCGCGCCGTGACGCTGGCGCTGCTCCTGGTGTCGGCGCTCGCTTCGTTTGAATCGACCGTCGTGTCGACAGCGATGCCCACCATCATCGGAGACCTCGGAGGTCTCCCGCTTTACGCGTGGGTGTTCTCGGTGTATCTCTTGACGTCCACGATCGGGATGCCGCTGTACGGGCGTCTTGCGGACGTT
>JBBQDF010000349.1:0-3853 GCA_038319475.1 Thermoanaerobaculia bacterium | reverse complement strand
TGACCCGGACGGATGGCGCGGGCGGCAGTTCGGCGTTTTTGAGCCACTGCTCGATGTGGGCGTTCGCCAGACACAGACGCCGGCGGATACGGGTCGCGCGGAGCCGTCCCGAGGAGATCTCGCGCCGCAGGGTGGACTCCGGAGGAGCGACGAACGAGATGAGTCCCGCGCGCATCGTGCGGCGCAGAGAGGTCTCGGATATCTCAAGGTGGGCGGCGGCTTCGCGGACGGTCATAGGGCCACCGGATCGGCCTTCTTTGCCGGAAACGCACGCTTGGAAGGCGGGTTCGGGCCGGTCTTCTTCCGAGGCTGGCTCGGGAGCCGAACCCGGCCCTTCGGGATCTCAAACCGCGCTCTAGAGGGGGTCTGGGACACGGGGACGAATCCCCGTTTGGCCATCCGGCGGAAAACCGAGGGGGACGCCGTGTTGACGATCGCGATCGGGTCAAAGTCGTTGAACACGATGACCGTCTCGTTTTCGACCCGGCTGCCTGTGCCCTTGATAACCATCTAACGCTCGAACCTCAGGAACCGCTGGCCGTTCCGGTCGTACATCTGAACCGTGGAGTCCGGGCGCACAGGAAGCGACGCCGTTCGGAGCGCGTCCAGCAGAGCGGCGACGAGCTGATCGACGGCCTCCTGCCTCCCCTCCTCCGCGTGGACGTGCAGTTCGGCGAGAACCGTGTCCAGCGAGAGACGCTCCACCCCGGAGACTTCGCGGGACCGCCGCTCGGTCCGCTTCCACCCCATCAGCGCCGCCACGCGCTGGCAGAAGCCGTGCGGGGCGAGCGACGAAAGCAGCCGGGCCACCGTCGCGACCTTGTTTGCGACGAACTCGGGGAAATTTGCCGCGCCTTCCTGACGCCCCCCCGCCGACATTTGCGACGGGATTTGCGTAGCCGGGAAGGCGCGGCCGATCGAAACTGCGCTGGCCATGCTCAACTCGCGCGCTCCACCAGATCGGCAACCGGCCGCCGGCGGGCTTCGGCCACGGCGCGATTCACGAAGTACGAGACGGGGAGCCCCGTCCGGTCCTTCTGCTGGAGAAGCCAGCGTCGGTTCGCGGCGTCGAAGTTGACGGAGGCGACGACTCGGGGTTCCTTGTTCTTTCGTGGCATAGAGGCATTTCACAATATTGCACAAAGCTAGTCAATACTTATTTTCACAATCTTGTAAAGCCAGGCGAAGAAAAGACTTGTTTAAGGTTGTGAAAGGGCAGGAGAATCCGGCCCATGAGTAGAAAAGAGACCTACATCGGGTTCGAGGCGCCGGGGCTGAAGCCGGAGGTGCTCCGTCTGATGGAGGACACGGGGGTGTCAATGGCGAAGTTGCTTCGCCTGGCGATCATTCTTTTCTCGGAAACCTACGCGAAGGAAGGGGATGCGCTTCTTCGTCGGCTGCGGCAGAAAAAGGTCGGACAGCATTCGTCCCCAGCCCCGGAGATCATCGCCGCCACAAAAAGAGAGGCGGGTGGTCATGGAGGAGAGACGGATAAGGGCCATTCACCAGATCGCAAGGCTGGAAGGAGCAAACGTGGACGAAACAGTTGACCGCATCATCGAAGCGGGGATTCGGGTCTTCCTTCGAAAACACCGCGTCGGGTGCGGGGTTCGGGGTTGCAAGAGGCTCTGCTGCGGCCATCCACGCGGCCAGATGCGCCTGATCTGGCCGGAGCCCTCAACGGGGCGAGGAGGAGAGCAATGAAACGGCCCGCGTGTTTGCTGACGATCGCATTCTCGGTCGGTTGTGCGACGTACCAGGACCAGAGAACCCCGGAGGAGCTGAAGCGTGACACGGCGTTATGGGACCGTGCCAACGCCGTCAGGGTCACCATCTCCGCAGAGCAGTTCAAGAGCTGTACGTCGCTGGGCGTCGTCAGCGAACGATACGGGACCGGCCTAACTTCGAATCCTAACAATGGACCGATGAACGGTGGAACGTGGGAGGAAAAGCTCCTACGCGTCGAGACCGTACGCCTTGGCGGAAACGCGGCTCTGATGATTTCCCCAAAAGAGTGGTCGTCAGCCGTCGCCGAATGGCACAAGAACATGGAGCGCGCGCCACTCCAATACGCATCTCGGATGCCGGAGGAGAGCCGATTGATCGGCGAGGCTTACCGCTGCGATACGCCGAAGCCGTGAGGATGGGCCTCGGCTTCCGTGCGCTCCCCGCCGGCGATCGCCGCGACGCCTGGCGAGCGCGATCGCGCGAGGCCGGCTTCGATCCGGAGCCGGACCTCCCGATGCGCGAGCTCATCATCGACCGCGACGGGAGAAACCTCACGGTCTGGCTCGGACCAGCGGAGCCCGGCGGCCCGGAGGAAGAACTCTACGAGCTGGACGTCGTCATCTGACCGTGGTCTTCGTCCGGTCGCAGAAGCTCAAGACCGGGACATTCCACTACGTCATCACGGGGCGCCACGACCGGCCGTTGCCCTGCGGGAGGGGATCGGATGGGCGGGAGTACGCACACGAGCTGGCAGCCGAGATCCGGAAGGTCCGCCGGGACCAGCGGACCGGGAAGTACGTCCCGCCGCCGACCTGGACGCTCGAAGAACTGAAAGCCGCAGACCTCCAGGACGCGAAGAACCGCGGCCTCGTCACCGCGCAGCCTCAGTTCCAGGGGAAACTTTCAAAGCGGGAGTCGCATTGGAAGAACCTGCTCGCTTTCTTTCGAAGCGAGACGACGCTTGACCAAGTCACCGAGACGCGGATTCGAGCCTACATCGCGCATCGGCAGAAGACCGTGGGGCCCGTCCCGATCAACCGGGACCTCTTCGGCGTTCTCCGGCCGGCGCTGCGGCTCGCCCGGGAGACAGAGGCAGCCGGCTACCACGCCGACCCGTTCGCGCGGATCCGGAAGCTCGACGAGCGGACGTCCCGCCGGGCGCCCATCGTACTCGCCGCGAAGGACGCCACGAAGTTGATCCGGATCGCCCGGGCGCTGAGGAAGGACTTCGGCGCCTGGGTTGAGATCCAACTCCTCACGGCAAGCCGGAGGGGCCAGGTCGGGGCGGTAGATGGCGCGTTTCTACGCTACCCGCCGCACAAGAGGGGCATCGCCCGGTCCTTCCGCCTCGAAGGGCGCCTGGCGGTCGTGGTGCGCCAGCGGCGGGCCTTCTCGCCGGGTCTGTGGGCCGACGCGGCGAAAGAACTCGGCCGTCCCGACCTTCACCCCCACGACCTCCGGCACACGGCACTCACGATTGAGGGAAGCCGCCCCGGCGCCACGCTCGAAAGCATCCGGAAGCTCGGCGGCTGGCGCTCCGCCGCTATGGCAGACGTCTATCTCCATGATGACGCCAGGGCTATCGGCCCCGTGCAGATCGGCAGCAAGAGGAAGCAGTAACGGAGGTCAAATGTTCCACGTGGAACGTTTCAGCAGGACGCTAAGAAGTCGTTTAAATAGAATGTGGTGAGCCGTGTAGGACTCGAACCTACAACCTAGAGATTAAGAGACCTGCTGGCGGAATCGACAGTGCGCGGATCCGCGAGTTAGCCGATGCCACGAGCGCCACGACACGCCTCCGGAACCACCAGCACAGTTACGGAGCAGCAACAGAGGCGATTTAAGACACGATCGGCCCCGGCGGCACATTCCCCTGTCCGAGATCCCGATCGCCTCAGGGGCGCCAGCTGCGCTTACTGGGTGGGCCTTCTCGTCGGTTCCGGAGCCGGCGGCGCCAGACCGCGAAGGGAACTCCGATCAACGCGACTGAGAAGAGCGTGAAGCTGGCGCAGCCGGACTTCCTTCCCGGCGGCTTCCACGGAGGCGGTGGCGGGACCGGCGGGCCCGTGGGAGTCAACGTCGGGGCCGGTATCGGCGTCGACTCCGACAACACGGGCACGTCGGT
>JBBQDF010000348.1:0-3855 GCA_038319475.1 Thermoanaerobaculia bacterium | reverse complement strand
GGCCGGATGCGGCCTCGACCGCTCGCCTGATCACTACGTTCGCTCCGGCTCCCGCACCGAGAGGCTCCTCCTTCCCTCCGGTCAGGAGACTCCTCTCGGTGCGAGCGTATTCACCACCCCGGGTGGAGGCGCCAACTCCCTCCGGACGCCCACCGGGTAGTCGTCGCCTCCGCTCACTCCGTGATCTGCCTTCGCCGCCGCGAAGGCACCGGTGCGCGGCTCGGCCGGATGCGGCCTCGACCGCTCGCCTGATCCCACATTCCTCCGGCTCCGCACCGAGAGGCTCATCTTCCCTCTCGTCAAGGTCGGTGCGAGCGTATTCACCGGTCCGGGTGGATGCGCCAACTCCCTCCGGGCAGACGGTTGAGAGGGGGCGTACTTCCTTTATGAGGCTGCGGCGGTCGCGAGGGGCGCGGAGGAGAGCTCCGGAGGGCACGCGGGGAGAACGGCTCGGAAAATTGCGCCGCCTCCCGGACGGTCGTCCACCTCGATTCTTCCCTGGTGGGCTGCGGCGACCTGCTCGACGATGGCGAGGCCGAGTCCCGAGCCCTCGGGGTTTTCGGCGCGCGCGGAATCGAGCCTGACGAACCGGTCGAAGATGCGGGCGCGCTCTTCCGGCGCCACGCCCGGGCCCCGGTCTCGCACCTCGAGGAAAGCCTCGCGGCCGTCGGATCCCGCCGCGACCTCGACGACGCTTCCGGCCGCCGTGTAGAGGACGGCATTCGAGATCAGATTCGAGGCGAGGCGCTGCAGACCGGCAGGGTCACCGTGTACCCAGGCCGGCGCGATGCGGCGGAACGCACAGTGCACGCGCCTCGGCCCTCCCAGAGGCTCGGTGGCTTCGACGGCCTGCTCGACGAGCTGCCCGAAGTCGAGGACGGTGCGACGCGACGGAGCGGCCGCATCCCCCCGGGCAAGCAGCAGGAGGGCGTCAACCTCGCGCGCCAGCCCCCGTGAAACGCGTTCGATGGTTTCGAGCGATTCCCTTCGCTCCTCCTCCGTCGCGCCCGCACGAAGCGCCTCCTGGGCCTCGCCGACGAGCACCGCGGTCGGGGTCTTCAGCTCGTGCGCCGCATCGGCGATGAGGCGCTTCTGCGCCCGGAACGCGAGCTCGAGTCGCTCGAGAAGGGAGTTGATGACGGCGGCGAGCCTTCGGAACTCTTCGCCTCCCGCACGCACGCGCACGCGACGTGAGAGGTCGGTCGCTTCCACGGCCTCGGCCGTCGCGGTCACCTCTTCTACGGTCTTGAGGGCCCGGTTGACGACGCCGGCCAGGATTCCGGCCGTCCCCAGAAATCCGAGGAGGACAAATCCCGCGAGGGCGCGATCGAGCCGGCCGAGACTGCGCAGGTTCGGCCCGATCCACCGGAAGAGGACGAGGGTGGCGCCGTGCGCCTTTCCCTGCAGGTGCGTCACGAGAAACCGGCACGTCCGGTTCTGGCCGCTGTAGGGCTCGACGGCGGTGTAGGGAACCTCGGGGCGGTCGCGATAGGGAGCGATTCCGCCCGGCAGCTGCGTCTTCAGCAGGTTCCCCGAGGCTGCGACCGGAGTGTCTTCGCGAAAGAGAATGGCCGAATGGTTCGCGAGGCGAAACTCGAAGGCATTGACCTCGAGCCCGGCTTTCAGGGTGTCGCGCTTGGATTCCTCGAGACCCTCGAGCTCAAAGCTCGATCCGAGCGCGACCGCGAGCGTGTAGAGCTCCTCGTCGATGTCCGCGTACGTCTTCGACCGTACCGAGGTGCGAGCCCCCCACGCGAGCAGAGAAAGGAAGAGCGCACAGAGGAGGGCGCCCGAGATCGCGAGCCGCGTCCGCGCCCGCTCGAAATGGAACGGAAATTTCACCGGAGCCGATATCCCATGCCGCGGACGGTCTCGATGCGCGACGGCTTTCCGGGGGTGTCGATCTTCTTTCGAAGCCGCCCGATGAGCACGTCGATCGTGTTGCTCATCGGCTCCTCACGCTCGCCCCACGCCTGCTCGAGAATCTCCTCGCGGGAAAGGACCGCGCCCGGCCGGCGCATGAGGATTTCCAGGATCGTGAACTCGCGCGCCGTGACCGAGAGCGGCTGTCCCCCGCGATGCGCGGTCCGACGGCCGGGATCGAGCCGGAGATCCCCGAGGGAGAGCTCGACGGACGGACGATGGATGTTTCGACGCAGGAGCGCCCGGGCGCGCGCCGCGAGGACTTCCAGGTCGAAGGGCTTGCCGAGATAGTCGTCGGCTCCGTCAGACAGTCCTTCGACCGTCGATTCGGCGTCGTCGCGCGCCGTGAGCATGAGGATCGAGCGGGAGAAACCGTTCGAGCGCGCGGAGCGGCAAACGGACAGTCCATCGCCGTCCGGAAGCCTCCGGTCGAGCACGAGCAGGTCGTATTCGTGGAGGGAAAGGAGCTCGTCCGCCTCGTCGACGCGCGACGCTTCGTCGCATGCCAGCCCCGTGCGCGTCAGGGTCCGCACGACCAGAGAACGCAGCCGGACGTCGTCTTCCAGGACCAGCGCCCTCACGAGGCGATACGCTCCATGCGCGAATTCTAGTTCGGCCCGTTGACATCTTTTTCGAGGGATGCAGCGTCGACTTTGTCGGACTTCACGGTGCGGCGCCTGGCAATACGATTTTCCGAAGCTTCGTCGTCGATCCGGCGATCTTGCCGCCCTGCGCCTCGCCGGGAAACGGCATGTCCGCCGGGGTCCCGCCACCCGCGTTCGGGACGTCGCGGCGACCGGCCCGGGCAGCAGGCTCTCGGCTCGCGCTGTCGTCTCGGCCATTTCCCGACCTTCACCCGTCGCGGGCGCGGAGGAAGCCAGACCGAATCAGCGTCTCAAACGGAAAGCGGAAAGCCGGCCCGTTGGCGACCATCCGGATGAGGTCGGGGGTGGCTGGCCGGGAGATTCCGCTGAGGACCGAAATGGGAAGCGAACGCCGGAACGGATCAGCCGGCCGCCGCGGCTTTCTTCCCCGGAGCGGCCCTCTCCTCCCGGAACTCGTTCCGGCGGGTCCACAGGAAGATCAGGATCCCGATGTTGACCGCGAGGAGGACGTAGCGGCGGACGGAGTCCGGGCGGTGGAAAATCTCGTAGAGCTCCAGAGGGATTCCAAGCGCCGTCAGCGTGATGGTGAGATAGGTCGACCACCAGACGCGAAGGGCGAGCAGGACGCCCTCGAGCAGGAAAACCATTGCGACGACGAGTGAGGCGATGCCAGCCGCGGTGGCCTGGCCGGGCGTGACGTTGCGGATCAGGTCCGCCACTCTCTGGACGAGGTCGTTTTCGCGCGAGACGCTCAGAAACTTCGCGATCTCGACGGCCGTCGGCATTTCCCCCGCGCGCGAGAGTTTCAGGGCCGCGATTCCGAGCACGATGAAGGCCACGCCCTTCACCATCTTGAAGACGATGACGGCGAGGAATCCGCCCGAGACACCCTTCTTTTTCTTTTTGCCGCGCGCGTGAGAACTGGTCATACCGTCCCGTCTGCCCGGGGGATCCTACCGGTGTTTTCCATGCGCGGGCATACACTGTCGCGCTTTGAGGTGGCCGTGCCGATTTTTTCGATCGCCGTCGCGCTTCTCGGCGGCGCCGGGCCGGCTCCCGCGCCGGCCGCGCCCCAGGGTTCCGTCGTCGAGTACCGCCCCGGGCACGCGGAGTTGCGCTACACGTTCGGCGGCGCGCCTCCGATCCGGCGCCTCCGGCCCGGCACCCGGCTGGTCAGCTGGTCGGAGGACTGCTACGACGGCGCCGTCACGCGCCCGGACCAGCTGCCGACGAAGGTGGTTCCCGCCGGGCACGACAATCCCCAGACGGGTCCCTTCTTCGTCGAGGGCGCGGAACCCGGCGACACCCTCGTGATCCGGATCGAAAA
>JBBQDF010000347.1:0-3855 GCA_038319475.1 Thermoanaerobaculia bacterium | reverse complement strand
TCTCCCATGCGAAGCTCGGAGAAGTTCGCGGCGACAAGGCGCCTGCCGGCTTCCGAGAAGAGCCTCCCTGTTGGCGCTCACCTCAAACCGAGCAAATTTGAACAGGCCGTCGAGCGGAATGGAAACGAGGCGTCAGGCTGGATTCGAGGCTGCGTTGGGCGCTGGGCGGGCACCTCGCAGCGTGCGGCGCACGTATTCGAAGTAGGCGGGGTCGAGGGGGCAGCGAAGAACTTCGTCGATGGTGTGGCGGAAATAGGCGAGGGATCTGACGACGGGAATCGGGTGGGTGTCGCTCGTGGCGCGGACGAGGCGGCGTGCGGTGGCGAGCAGGAGTGCCGCGCGAACGACGTCGAGCGGGATCTGAGTGTCATAGAGGTTGCGGGCAAGACGGCGGTCGGCAGGTCCGGTGCGGCCCGAGGTTCCCGGGAGGTCACGAAATTCACGGAGGATTTCCGCGACGTAGCGATCGGGTGCGGTCATCGTTTCTTCCTTCTCGCGGCGGTTTCGCGTTGGCTTTCGAAGGCGCGGTAGCTCTCGCCTTCGATCACTGTGGCGTCCGCGTGATGGAGGAGCCGGTCGAGGAGGGTGGCCAACGAGGTGGCGTTGGGAAAGACGGTGTTCCACTCTTTGAATCCGAGGTTGGTCGTAACGAGGATCGAGCGGCGCTCGTACCGGCGGCTGACGACTTCGTAGAGAAGGTCGGCGGCTCGATCGTCGTAGGAGAGGTATCCGATCTCGTCGATGACGAGCAGATCGTGGCGCGAGTAGAAATTGAATTTACGGCGCCTTATCTCTGGCGAGTCGGCGGCCAGATCGGCGAGCAGGTCCGACGCGGTGCGAAAGAGAACGGAATGACCCGCGATCAGAGCGGCGTGAGCGATGTTTTTCGCGATCATTGTTTTTCCGAGGCCGTTGGTAGCGGCAATGGCGACGTTGCGTCGCTCGGCAACGAAGTCGAGCGTCATGGAGCGCTCGATCAGATCGCGATCGATTTTCTTCGGCCATGCCCAGTCGAAGTCGGCGATCGGCTTGAACTTGCCGAGCCGAGAACGGAGAACGCGACGATCGAGGCTCCTCTGCGCGCGATCCGCGGTCTCGACCTGGACCATCTCCTCGAGCAGGCGCACGCCGCCCCATCGGTTTTTCGTCGCCCGAGCGAGGAAGTCCTCGAGGTGGCTCGCGGTGAAACGTAGCCCCAGTCCGGCGAGGCGCGCAGAAAGGTCAATCGGCTGGGTCGTCGTCGGGGATTCGGGAAAGCTCATCGTAGACCTCCAGGTTGTTGGGTTCGATGACGAGGTCGGCCAGATCGGGCCGCCGCGAAAGAGACACGGGGGATGGCGGGCGGCGCCCATCGGCTCGCCTCTGTTTTTCGAGAAGAAACGCGACGGAGCTCGCCCGGGGAGTCCCCTGCGCGAGCGCCGCGGAGATGGCTTCCCGAAGCGCTTTCGGACCGTGGTCGTCGAGAAGTGTTACGAGGTCGCGTCGGGTTTTGTGCATGGATTCGCCCCGTTCGAGCGCGGCGGCGAGAAACGAGTCGATTTCAGCGACGGCGGCGCGGAGCCGATCGGGCGAGACGGAATGCGCCGCCTGCCGCTTCGATTCGACGAGCGCCTGCACATGCGCCGGGTTCTCGACGACCTCGTGTCGGTCCCACGAGCGCGGATGACGCGCCACCTCGCGGTTGCCGTCGAAGAGCCGGACGAGGGAATCGGATGCGACGAGCGTCAGAGTCTTCCCGACAGTTTCCGGAGGGATCGAATAGTCATTGAGATCGAATCGAACATAGGGCGTCTTGCCTGAGTGAGTCGCGCGAACGAGATCGGACTCGAACGGGTGAGCGGGGCGAGAAAGCAGCCGATCTCGCTCCTCGGCGAAAACCTCGGCGATCGTGCGGCGGTCGTCCTGGACCCAGCGACGCGCGTGCGCGACCCGGTCGCGCCATTCGCGTGCCTGAGTGTTGAGATCGGCGAGCGACCGGAAGTGGCGGGCCTCGAAGAACGAGGTGCGGACGTATCCGATGGCCCTCTCGACGCGCCCTTTCTCGTTGCCGCGGGCCGGCCGGCAGGGCTTCGGGTCGAAGTGGTAGTGCGAGGCGAGATCGATGAGCCGGGGATGGAACCGAATCGCACCGCTCGTGCGCTCGAGCACGGCTGCTTTGAGGTTGTCGTAGAGCAGCACGCGAGGAACGCCGCTGAAGTCGTCGAAGGCGCGGACGTGCCCGCGAAGAAAGCTCTCGAGGGTTTGATCGAGAAAGAATTCGAGAAAAATCGCCCGGGACCAGGAAAGCACCATGACGAACGCCGAGAGATTTCGGTCGGCTCGCCCCACTCGGATTTTTCCGAAGTGCGCCCAGTCGACCTGGGCCTGCTCGCCGGGAAGCAGATGAAGACGCAAGAACGCCTCTCGGCGCGGTGGTCGTAACCTCGCGACCACACGCCGAAGCTGGACGACGCTTCCCGAATAGCCGCGGGGCTGGAGCATTTGATGGAGCCGCGTCGCGCGCAGCCGGGGATGCCGTTCGAGGGTCGAGCGAATGAATTCGAGATAGGGGTCGGTCAGCGTCGGAAGCTTCCGAACGGTTTTCGCCGGGATGACGACGTTGATGCAGCGCCGAACGGTGTCCCAGGAGAGGTCGAGCTCAGCGGCGATGGTCCCGAGCTTCCAGTGCTCGGCGTAATGAAACCGGCGGATCTTTGCGATGAGCTCGTCGGCGATCACGGCTCATCCCTCCCGGCAGCTCGATCCACCGGCCCGAGCGCCCGCAGATTCGGCAAGCCAGTCGTGCATTTGGCACGGCGTTGAACTGTGGCAGCGGCTCATCGTGCACCTCCATCTGTGGCGTGTCCGCCCGGGATATCGGGCGCAGCTCGCTCACGGTGGCGGAGAGATTCGCCGAAGCTGGCAAAGGAAGTGAACCCTGATCCGTCACGCGCCGCCCAAAACGCCGGCTCCGGTGCTCGCGCATGCGGTCACGATGATCGTCACGCCCCTCCTCGCTCTGCTGATGTCGGCGGTTCGCCGCTCGACGTTGCTCGCGCCGGGACTTGGCCCGACAGTGATCCGAGCAATAGCGTTGCCCGCGGTCGCAGGGGCGGCAGATGAAAAACAGCCCCCGGCAACCCTCGGCGACGCACAGCCTCTTACGAAGAAAACCCCCGCCTGCATCGTCCATCCCGCCGCGAGGGCGGGACTCGATTTCGGCGCCCGAACGTGGGAGGCTCTCCTCGGCTCCGCGAGGAGTCCAACCGCCTTCCGAACCCCGGCTGCTTCGAACGGCCGGGGTTCACTTCCCGCCCTCCCGGCCAGCCTACAGCCCCCAGACCCGCGCCTCCGGCGCGGATGACGATGGCGGACCAGTTCTCGTCAGCTGACGGCGACGAGCCGTCCAGATTTACTCAGTTTGAGGTGAGCGGAAACACGAAGCCCGACCGCTTCGGCGTACAGGCGGAAGCGCGCGTAGATCCAGGACGTGGAAACCGGCCGAACGCCGCTCTGGCGCGTCGTGATGAGGTAGGGACTCTCCGGAGACTCGCGGAGTGGGAGGTATGCGGAGAGGAGATCGCGCGTTGCGGGAGCGAGCGGATACGCGCCGGAGATCCCGCCCTTCACCCGCCCGATCCAGAGCCTGCCATCGGTGAGTCCGTCGAGCCGGAGGAGGGAGGCTTCCCTGCGCCGGAGCCCGTAGTTGTAGACGAGGGCGAAGAGCAGGCGATCGCGGGCGTCGTCCCCGGTCGACATCTCGGTCTCGATTTCGAACGCCCAGTTCGTGTCGCAGACGGTCCCGTCGGTCCTCCCGGCAGGGGAGGGTGCCCGGCCCGTGATCGCGTTCCGGAACACGGGAACTTCGACTTGGAG
>JBBQDF010000346.1:0-3857 GCA_038319475.1 Thermoanaerobaculia bacterium | reverse complement strand
TGACCGCTCCCGTCCGCCTCACCCGACTCCCCTCACCCGCACCGTTCTCGTTCGCCTCACCCGTCACCCCTCACCCTTCACAACCCCGGGGTCCTAGATATGAATCGCGTGCCCCGCCACGGCCTCCGCCGCTTCGTGCACTGCCTCGGAGAGGGTCGGGTGCGCGTGAATCGTCCTGACCAGCTCCTCTGAGGTCGCCTCGAGGCGCAGGGCGGCGCCGGCTTCTCCAATCAGCTCGGTCGCCTTCGGGCCGATGATGTGGACGCCGAGCACCTCGTCGTATTTCTTCTCGGCGACGATCTTCACGAAGCCGGCGGTCTCGTTGATGATCCGCGCTTTCCCGATCGCCGAGAACGGAAACTTGCCGACCACCACGTCGTAGCCGCGCTCGCGGGCCTTCGCCTCCGTCAGGCCGATCGAGCCGATCTCCGGCGAGCAGTACGTGCAGCCGGGCACCTGGTCGTAGTTCAAGGGCGGAGGGTTTTTGCCCGCCATGTGCTCGACGGCGACGATCCCCTCCGCCGAGGCGACGTGCGCGAGCCAGGGGGTCGGAACAACGTCGCCGATCGCGTAGATGCCGGGGACGTTCGTGCGCATCATCCCGTCGACGCTTATGTAGCCGCGGTCGGTTGCCACCTGGAGCGCCTCGAGCCCGATGCCCTCCGAGAGCGGCTTGCGGCCCACGGCCAGCAGCATCTTCTCCGCCCGGAACGTCTCCGTCTTGCCGCCCGACGTGCGAGCGACGATCTCGACGCCATTATCCGATTTCGTGACCTTCTCGACGCGCGTGTCGACGTACACCGCAATGCCCTGCCGCTTGAACGACGCGGCGAGCTCCCGAGAGATCTCCTCGTCCTCCACAGGGACGATCCTCGGCAGCACTTCGATGACGGTCACCTTCGCGCCGAAGCGGGCGAACATCGAGGCGAACTCGACACCCACGGCGCCGGAACCGATGACGAGAAGGGACTTCGGCACTTCCGTGAGCTCCAGGATCGAGTCGGAGGACAGGATCGTTCGATGGTCGATGTCGATTCCGGGAAGGGAGCGCGGAGAAGAGCCCGTGGCAATCAGGATGTTCTTCGCCTCAAACTCGGTCTCCGCGCCGTCCGCCGCCTTCACGGCGACCCGGCGGGGTCCGGCGATCCGGCCGAATCCGGCCGTCACCTCGACCCGGTTTTTTTTCATCAGGAACGCCACGCCGTTCGAGCTCTGGCGCACGACCTTTTCCTTGTGCTTCTGAGCCCCCGCCATTTCCAGCTTCACCTCGCGGGCGAGCACGCCGACGTCGGCGCCGTGACGCGCCTCCTCGAGGAGGTCCGCGGTGTGGAGGAGCGCCTTGGTCGGGATACATCCCCGCAGCGTGCACACGCCGCCGAGGCGCGGCTCGAGCTCGACGATCTGGACGGAAAGACCGAGCTGAGCGGCGCGAATGGCGGCGACGTAGCCGCCGGGTCCCGAGCCGATGATGGAGACGTCGTAGGTCCTGGCTTCGTTCATGAGTTCGTCCCTTTTCGAGGGCGGAGGTTATCAGGTACCCACGGCGCGGCGCCCCCGCGCAGCGGCGCGGGAAAGGACGCCGCGCCCGCATTCGGGCGCGCCCGCCCCACGCGCGCCCGAATGTGCCTGAAGAAAGCGCCTCGTGACTACGCGGTAAAGCCCGTGACCTGATGCGTGAAAAGCGAGACTGTCGGGTTGAAGGGAGACGCGGTTTAGTCCCCTGACCGCTTGATCGCGAGGCGCGTTGTTTAAGCATTTTTGGGCGCGCGTGGGACGCGCGCGCCCAAAAACGACGCGGCGTCCTTTCCGCGCTGCTGCGCGGGGCGCCGCTGGGGAATCTGGTACGCGGCAGTCGGGCTCGGCAGGCTTCCGATTTAGTTCCCTGACCGCTTGATCGCGAGGCGCGTTCTTTAAGCATTTTTGGGCGCGCGTGGGACGCGCGCGCCCAAAAACGACGCGGCGACCTTTCCGCGCTGCTGCGCGGGGCGCCGCTAGGGATCAGCTGTCGGCGCCTTCTCCCGGAGCGGTCGGCTCCATTTTCAAAGCCTCGTTGAAGCGGTTGAAATAGGCGAAGAGACCGATGACGCATGCGATCTCCACGACCTCGCCCTCGTCGAAATGGGCGCGCAACTCGGTAAACGTCTCGTCGGAGAGGGCGCTCGCGTCGCGCGTCATCTGGAGACCGAAGCGCAGCGCCGCCTTCTCTCGAGGCTCGAACGGTCCGTTCTCGAAATCCAGCAGCTTCGAGATCTGTTCCGCCGTGGCTCCCAGCCGCTCTGCCAGAGCGGTGTGCGACCGGGTTCAATAGTGGCAGGCGTTGGCGAGAGAGGTCTGAAGCGCCAGGAGCTCCTTCAGCTTGAGCGGAACGGTCCCCGATCCCATGACGGCCGAGAAATGCGCATCCATCGTCGAGAGGATCCAGGGCCGATGGGCGAACACCCGATACATGTTGGGGATGTTTCCCCGCTCGGCGATCTTGCGCTCGAACGCATCCCGCGCGGCCCCCGCTACGGAAGAGCGCGCCACCCGGGTGATTCGCGGCATGGCGGAACGGTATCAGGTCGGTGGCGGGGGAGGAAACGGGAAACGGGAAACGATGAGGAAACAATTAGAATGCCAGTTCATGCGGAAATCGACCTCCCGGCTCCTCCTTTTCGCGGCCGTCTTCGCGCTCGCCTGCGGCGGTGAGCAGTCGACGGGCACCCAGGGCATCAAGCTCGGCTTCTTCGGCGCGCTGACCGGGCCCCAGGCGACATTCGCTCTGTCGGGCCGCAATGGCGCAAAGCTCGCGATAGAGGAGATCAACGCGAAGGGCGGGGTGCTGGGAAAGAAGATCGAGCTGCTCTCCGAAGACGACCGCAACGAACCGTCCGAGGCCGCCTCGGCGGTTTCGAAGCTCATCACCCGCAATCACGTCGTGGCGCTGATCGGCGAGAACGCCTCCTCGCGCTCCCTCGCGGCGGCGCCCATCGCGCAGTCATACCAGGTGCCGATGGTCTCTCCCTCGTCCACGAACGTGGAGGTCACGAAGAAGGGCGATTACATCTTCCGCGTCTGTTTCATCGACCCGAGTCAGGGCAAGGCGCTTGCGCTGTTCGCCCGCCAGACCCTGAAGGCGCAGACCGCGGCGATCCTGATCGACTCCAAGAGCGACTACAGCGTGGGGCTGGCGGCCGCCTTCCGCTCCTCGTTCACGGGCGAGGGCGGGCGCGTGATCTCGGAGGTCAAGTACGCGGAGGGCGACAGCGACTTCAACGCCCAGTTGACGTCCATCCAGGCGGTGAAGCCGGACGTCCTCTTCGTCCCCGGCTACTACACGGATGCGGGCCTCATTGCGAGACAGGCGCGGGGACTCGGAATGATGGCGGTGCTGCTCGGCGGCGACGGGTGGGATTCGCCGAAACTGGCCGAGATAGGCGGCGCCGCGGTCGACGGTTCCTATTTCTCGAATCATTACTCCGTCGACGATCCCGCGCCGGCGGTACGCGGATTCGTGTCCCGTTACACCAGGGCCTACGGTTCGGAGCCGGACTCGATCGCGGCCAGCTCCTACGACGCCGCGGGCGTCATCGCCGACGCGATCCGCCGGGCGGGCTCGACCGAGGGCAAGCGGGTACGGGACGCGCTCGCGGCGACGAAAGACTTCCCGGGCGTGACGGGCACGATCACCATGGACGCGGACAGAAACCCCACGAAGCTGCCGGTCATCCTGAAGGTCGAGAACGGACGGCCGAAGTTCGCCGCGAGACCGTAAAAAGTTGCGAACCGGCTGAAAACCGGAGACTGACGACAGCCTCGCTATCTTCCGTCGATCACGAACTCGTCAAACGTCATGATTCCCGGGCCCGCGGTGGCGA
>JBBQDF010000345.1:0-3878 GCA_038319475.1 Thermoanaerobaculia bacterium | reverse complement strand
CATCGAAAGGAACCGCGGGCCCATGAAGCTCTCCGTGGTGATCCCGGTTTACAACGAGGCGAAGACGATCCGGGAGCTCGTTGCCCAGGTCCAGGCCGTGCCGATCGAGAAAGAGATCCTGATCGTCGACGATGGCTCCTCCGACGGCACGCGCGACATGCTGCGCGAAATGGATGGCCGCGACGGCGTTCGCGTTTTCCTCCAGCCTCAGAACCAGGGAAAAGGCGCCGCGGTCGCACTCGGATTCCAGAAGGCGACCGGCGACGTCGTCGTCGTCCAGGATGCGGACCTCGAGTACGACCCGCGCGAGCTGCCGAGGCTCCTGCGCCCGATCGAGGAGGGGCATGCGGACGTCGTCTATGGCTCGCGTTTTCTGGGGGGCGGGGAGCGGCGGGTGCTGTACTTCTGGCACACGATCGGGAATCGCATGCTGACACTCGTGTCCAACATGTTCACGAACCTGAACCTGACGGACATGGAGACCTGCTACAAGATGTTCCGCCGCGAAGTCATCCAGTCGATCTCGATCGAGTCGCGCCGGTTCGGCATCGAGCCCGAGATCACGGCGAAGGTCGCAAGGCGCGGATACCGGATCTACGAAGTGCCCATCTCGTACTACGGGCGCACCTACGAGGAAGGCAAGAAGATCGGCTGGAAGGACGGGTTCTCCGCGCTCGCGACGATCGTGCGGCACGGGGTGCGGGAGACGGAAGACTCGGCAAACGTCGGGCACGTCACGCTGGCGCGCATGGCCAAGCTCGAGCCCTACAATCGCTGGATCGTGGACCGATTTCGCGGGGCGATCGGGCGGCGGGTCCTCGAAATCGGAGCGGGATTCGGAAACCTCACGCGCCACATCGCGGAGAACGGCGCCACCCCTCCCGAGCTCGTCATCGCGTCGGACCTTGATCCCGTGGCGGTCGAGTACCTGAAGGGCGTGTTTCGCGGAGAGCCGCGGGTCCGTGTCGCGTCGTACGAGTTTCCTCTCGCTCCGGCCGCGCGAGAAGAGCTCCAGAACCTCGCTCTCGACACGATCGTCTGCTGTAACGTCCTCGAGCACATCGAGCAGGACGAGGCGACGCTCTCCGACATGCATGCCCTCTTAAGACCCGGCGGGCGGCTGGCGCTTCTCGTGCCTGCGCTGCAGCGCATCTATGGAACCTTGGACGAGCACCTGCTCCATTTCCGCCGCTACGAGAAGTCGGACCTCGAAGGCAAGCTCCTCCGGGCGGGGTTCACCCTGGAGGACTCCCGTTTCATCAATCGTCCCGGCGTGTTCGGCTGGTGGTTAAACGGGCGGCTCTTAAAGCGCCGGGTCCTTCCGCGCGGGCAGCTTCGGGCGTTCTCGCTGATCCTCCCGCTGCTCCGGCGCGAGGAGAAGTCGCCACCCCCCTACGGCCTTTCTCTGCTCGCGATCGCGCGAAAAGACTAGGGCGCCGGGCGGGGCCGGAAAGCCGCAGCCGCTTTCTACGCGATGGAATCGGTCACTCCATAAGCTTCTCAGCGCCGCAGCGCCCGCGCGCCGAGCCACCCGAGCAGGATGCCGGCGACGACAAGCAGCGGGACGGGAACCCCGAACCAGGCGCCACTATCCCAGCGAGCGGCGGAGGAGGCTTGAGGCTGTGGCGGCGGGCGATCGCGGACGGTCGCCGCGTCCCGGCGAAAGGGGACCCACCCGCTGCCGAGAAGCTCGTGGCCGGTGACGAATGCGAAAAACGCGTGCCCCTGGGGAGTGAAGTGGTCGTAACCCGTGCCCTCGGAATACGGATACCAGGTGTCGCGCAGTGCGACGAACGCGTCCAGCAGATCTAGCCAACCGACTCGAGACTCCGCGGCCAGCTCCCTCCAGAAATCCCGCTCGAGGACCCCCGATCCGCGGTGGCTCATCGGGAAGTAGCACAGGACAAACGCCGTGCCCTTGCTGGCCCCCAGGATCCCCGCCCGCAGCGCAACGAGCGGCCGCGCCAAAAGCTCAAGCACCTTTCGCCGTGCGGTCTCGTCGGTGATCAGCACCGAAAGCGGCGCGAGCGAAACCTGATTCTGATCGCGCGGATACGCCCAGCCCAGCTTCCGTGCGCGATCGAGCAGCGGGCCGGCGGGATTGTCCCGGATCTTTTCCGCGAGCGGCCGGAGCAGATACTCGGGATCGACCGTCTCCGCGGGGACGCCGGTGCTGGCAATGGGCCGTTCGAGATAGGCCTCGATCGTGTTGGTGTCGGGCGGCTGCATCAGGAGGACAAGGTCGACGTCGTACTTCCGGACGACCTCGACCGCATGGTAGTTCGTCCAGACGAGCAGCGGCTGCCAGCTGTTCCGGGTGAGCGAAAGCACCTGGACGTGAAGGCCTCCGTTCTCGAGGGCGGAAAGCGAGTTCAGGAAGAGCTCCAGCCGCTTTGGCATCGTCTCCATTTGGCCGGGCTCGGGCAGGCCCGCGTGCGACGGCGCTATATGGAAGAGGTCCACGTGCGATTCCCCGAGCACGAGTATCCGAAAGGTTCTCGCCGGTTTGCGAAGGGGATAGGAAAAGTCGATCAACCCCTCCCCGGCGTCCGTCGTGGATTCGTCGGGGCCGCCGAAACTGTAGTCCTTCAGTGAGACGACCGCCTGAAGCGAGGGCGTTGTCAGAAAGAAAGCGCGGTCACCGCGCGGATCCGCGGCGAATCCGCCCGCCACCTCCTCGTCGAGCTTGAGCCAGGGAACCGGCGACGCATCCGGCAACGCGACCGGGAGAACCCGCTTTCCCCCCCCGGTGATGCGGGTCCAGAGCGAAGAGCTCGTACCCTGCGTGGCGTAGAGCGTGTCTCCCGACGCTGCCATCGAGAGGATTCGCTCCCCTTGCCCGACGGGCTCCAAAGAGCGCGGCGCCCCGGAGGCCGCCGGGCCGAGACGCAGGACCGCGCCGTCTCGGTCCGCGACGCAGATCGTGCCGCCCAGAAGAGCGAGCGCGGTCGGCCTCGAAAGGCGAGGGTCATTCAATAGCACCGTCGAGACGGCGCGGGAGCGAAGATCGAGTCTTCGAAGGGAGTGCTGCTCGGGCTGGGTGAAGTAGACCGCCTGCTCCACCGGAACGAAGAGAAGGCTCCATATGTCGCCGAGAGCCGCCTCCCGCGCGGGCCCGTTCTCCAGTCCCCGGCGTCCGCTTCCGGCGATCGTTTCGACCCGACCCGTGGCGAGATCCACCCTCCGGAACAGCGCGCTGCCCTCGTCATCGACCAGGACCGCGTCCTCCGAGATCGCCACAACCGCGGATGGCGAGTGGAACGACGCGGCGGCGAAGACTCCGTCCGCACGACCGGCACTGCCGGATCCGGCGAGGGTCTCGACCCGATTGGCGTCGTTCCAGCGGATCGCTCGGATCCGGTGGTTGTCGCGGTCCGCGACGACGAGGAGCCCGCGCCTGGCGAGGACGGCGAGGGCGGCGGGCGCGCGGAATCGGGCGCGCTGGAACTCGCCGTCCCGGAAGCCGGCCACGCCGTCCCCGGCGACGAGGTCGTGGAAATGCGAAACGGGCTCGATCGCCATCACAGACGGGGCGCATCGGCCCGCGAGAAAGAGAACCGCGACGGCGGCACGCCCGAAAAAACCGCGGAATGTCGCGCGCATCAGTAAAGCTCGAACCGGTCGAACCCGCGACGGGCATCCGCCGGCGAGGGACCCGCAGCGAGCAGCTTCTGCTTCGAGCCTTCCAGGTGGGCGACCCGGTGGAGGGTGTCCCACTTCGGCATGCCGTATCCATCGCGCTCGGCGACGAAGACGATGTCGACCTTCATGCGGTCGGCCGAGGCGCCTTTGGGGCACTGTCGGCGCACGAGCTGCCGTCCGGCCTCCGCGATCATAGGTTCCCGGCTGTTCCCCTGGAACCGCGCGCGGACGTCATT
>JBBQDF010000344.1:0-3884 GCA_038319475.1 Thermoanaerobaculia bacterium | reverse complement strand
CCCGAAAACGCCGGAGCTCGTCGGCTCGCTCGGAATGGACGGCGCGACGACCGGCGGCTCCAGAGTCCCGGGCGGCACCATCAGATTCGGAGTCGATGCCGACCGCCGCGCCACGGGAGCGCCCTTCGACTTTTTCGCGGGCGCGGGTTCGGGCGCGGGGCCGCGAGACGCCTCGCGATCGCGCGCTTCCTGGCGAGCGGTCTCCTCCGCCTGCAGGCGGTGGAGGTAGATGGCGAGGTCCGCGCTTCCGGGCGCGGGAGTGTAGGAATAGAGAACTCCTTCGAGGTCCCGGAGCATGTCCGACGCGAGGCCGTACCGCTCTTCCGGCTCGCGGGCGAGCGCCCTCGCGACGATGGCGTCGAGAGCCTTCGGCACCTCCGGGTTCACGGTGGAGGGCACGACAAGGTTGGCCGCCCGGACTTTCTCGAGCACCGAAAGGTCCGTATCTCCCCCGAAGAGCTTCTCCCCCGTGAGCATCTCGAACAGCACGCAGCCGAGCGAGAAGATGTCGCTGCGCCGGTCGATCGGCCGGCCCCACGCCTGCTCGGGCGACATATATTGGACCTTCCCCTTGAGCGCGCCCGACTGGGTCTGTGAGGCCTTCGACGCGGCCTTGGCGATGCCGAAGTCGCAGAGTTTGATGTCGCCTTCGTAGGAAATCAGGATGTTCGGCGGCGAGACGTCGCGGTGGACCACGTTCAACTCGCGGCCTTCCGAGTCGCGCCGCCGGTGCGCGTAATCGAGGGCGGCGGCGATCTTCGAAGCGATGTAGACCGCGAGGGGCACGGGAAGCGGGGTGCCGAACTCGCGCGCGGACTGAAGCAGCGAGCGCAGGTCGCGGCCGTCCACGTACTCCATCGCGATGAAGTAGCCGCCCGCTTCGATCTTGCCGAGGTCGAAGATGTGCACGATGTTCGGGTGGTTCAACTGCGCCGCGAGCTTCGCCTCGTCGGCGAACATCGTGATGAACTCGTCGTTGTCCGCCAGGTGCGGAAGAATTTTCTTGATCGCGACGATCTTCTGGAAGCCCTCGACCCCCGAGCGGCGCGCCTTGGAGAGCTCGGCCATGCCGCCCGCCGCGATGCGCTCCAGGATTTCGTACTGGCCGAACTTGTCCGGGCCGGACGAGCTCACCGGATGCGGCTCCGGGCCACGGGGGGGCGCCTCCGGCATCGGCGGCCGCGCCGGGGAAAACGATTCGGGTGCGGGGGCAGGGGCCGCCTCCGGCGCGGGGGGCGGGGTTTCCAGTCGGACGCCGAACTCCGGCGTTGCGTCGGGAGCCGGCCTCGGCCGCGGCGGGACCTTCACCCCCGACAGCGTGTCGGAGATCATCCGGTCGATGTCGGCGTCGGTCGAGAACCGCGGGGCCGACGGTGGCGCCGCCGAGGAAGCGGGCATTGGAAGCGGCGGCGGCGGCGACGGAGGCCGGCGCGTTGACGCCCGGTCCGCCAACCCCGAAAGCGTCTGACGCAGCCGCTTTTCGATCTCCTGCTCCGCCGTCAGCGCGGGAGGGATGGCCCGCGGCGGCGGCCGCGGCGGCTCGGGCGGGGAGCTGTCGCTCGCGACGTCGTCCAGTATGTCCGAAAAGATGTCGTTGGAGGTCAGGGTGGGCTGCGCGGCCGCCATTTGGACCGTCGGGATCCGCATGGTGCGCGACGCCGCGTCTCCCGTGTTGAGCGCCGAGTGCACTCCGGCGAGGAAGCTCTGGTCGGTGTAGGGGCGCACCACGATGTCGAAGGCCCCCACCCGCTGCGCATCCGCCTTTGTATTCGAACCGTTGTAGCCCGAGACCATGAGAAGGATGGGCGGAGCGGTCGCGCCGCCTTTGCGCCGGATCTCCCGGATGACCTCCGCGCTCGGCAGCCGCGGCAGCGTCCCCGAAAGGACAACCAGGTCAAAGACCGAGCCGCCGGCCAGCGTCAGCCCCTCTTCTCCGTCGGCGGCCACCGTCAGGGTGTAGTCCGGGGGGGCAAGAAGAGTCCGCACGCGCTCTACCGAGCGCGGCTCGTAATCGATCAGAAGGACCTTTTTTGCCACCGTGAGTAATTTTTCGGGAGAAGTCGATGAATTGTAACAGGCATACCGTCGCCTCCGCTCGCTCCGGGACGCGCTCACGCGCCTCGTACCTCCGTCAGCTCCGGTCCCGGATTGACCACG
Source organism: Thermoanaerobaculia bacterium (assembly GCA_038319475.1). Taxonomy (GTDB): domain Bacteria; phylum Acidobacteriota; class Thermoanaerobaculia; order UBA5066; family Gp7-AA6; genus JALYUA01. Next base: position 1,727 of record JBBQDF010000344.1, on the reverse strand, counting down.
CCAGGTGGCGCCGGCGCGGCTCTCCTCTCTCGGGCGCAATCGGACGGGTCCCCCGGGGAATGACAGCCGTTCGACCGCGCGCGAGACCGGGCTTCGCTACATATAATCGGGCCGGTCCGCCGAAAAGACCACCTCAGAGGAGCACGCATGTCCGGCCACAGCAAATGGAGCACGATCAAGCACAAGAAGGGCGCGGCGGACGCGAAGCGCGGCCGCATCTTCACCAAGCTGATCAAGGAAATCACGATGGCGGCGCGCCTGGGCGGCGGCGCTCCCGAATCGAACCCCCGGTTGCGCAAGGCGATCGACGACGCGAAGGCCGTCAACATGCCGGCCGATAACATCAAGCGCGCCCTGCAGCGAGGGACGGGAGAGCTCCCGGGCGTCAACTACGAAGAGGTGACCTACGAGGGGTACGGGCCAGGGGGCGTCGCCGTTCTCGTCGAGGCGATGACCGACAACCGCAACCGGACCCTGCCGGAAGTCCGTACGATCTTTTCCAAGAACGGCGGAAACCTCGGAGAGTCCGGCTCCGTGCGGTTCCTTTTTCAGAAGAAGGGGTACATCGCGATCGAGAAGGACAAAGCCACCGAAGATCTCGTCATGGAGGTGGCCATCGAGGCGGGAGCGGAAGACGTTCGCTCGACGGATCAGTACCACGAAGTCGTGACGGATCCGGATTCTCTGGCTGCCGTCAAGGCGAGCCTCGAGGCGAAGAAGATCCCGGTCGCCGTCGGAGAGGTGTCCATGATCCCGACGACGGAGGTCGAGCTCGACTCCCGCCGCGCCGATCAGATGATGAAGCTGATGGAGGCCCTCGAAGACCACGACGACGTGCAACACGTCTGGGCGAACGCGAACTTCGAGGTCGAGGAAGCCTGACGCGATTTCCGGCAGTCCCCAGCGGCGCCCCGCGCGCAGCGCGGAAAGGTCGCCGCGTCGTATTCGGGCGCGCGCACTCGACGCGCGGCCGAATACGCTAAAAATCAGCGCCTCGTGACAATCGGTAAAGGTCCTACCCCACCTCCCCGGCGGCGCCCCGCGCGCAGCGCGGAAAGGTCGCCGCGTCGTATTCGGGCGGGCGCACTCGACGCGCGGCCGAATACGCTAAAAATCAGCGCCTCGTGAAGATCGTCGGCTTCGATCCCGGAACGATCGCGACGGGATACGGAGTAGTGGTTTTCGATCAGGGCCGGCTGGTCCTCGAGGCCTGCGGCGTTTTCCGCCCCCCGGCGTCGCTCTCGCTCTCTGAAAAGCTCGACATGCTCCTCGGTTCCGCGTCCGCGCTCCTCGAAGAGCGGCGTCCGGCCGCGGTTTCCGTCGAGACGATCTTCGCCGGGAAGAACATCGCCTCGGCCCTGAAGCTCGCGCATGCCCGCGGAGTTCTCTTAGCCGCCGCCGCGCGATTTGCGATTCCGGTCTTCGAATACGAGCCGCGCCTGGTCAAGAAAGCACTGGTCGGCTACGGCAACGCCGAAAAATCGCAGGTCCGCTCGATGGTCCTCTCGCTCCTGGCGCGGCAGCGCAGCCGCGTGCCCCTCGATGCCGCCGACGCGCTGGCCGTCGCGATCTGCCACGTCCATTCCGGGCGATAGGGCGCAACGCGGGAGCGGAAGGAGGCCGGAAACCGGAAATGATTCCTCCCCGGCTCTCCACAGCCCTCGCGACCTCGACGCTGAACGCTGAGCGCTGAACGCTCGACCCTTCCACTCTGAACTCTCAACGCT
>JBBQDF010000343.1:0-3909 GCA_038319475.1 Thermoanaerobaculia bacterium | reverse complement strand
ATTTCGTAAGGGCCGAGGCGCGCGCCGGGTAACAGGCTCAACTCTGCAGCCCTCACTTCGTCCTCTCGGGCATCCAGGCGCTGACGACCGTGATCGGAAGCGAGGCGTCCTCCGGCCGGCGCGAGTTGACCACGAAGCGTTGTCCGTCCGCGGCCGCGTCGTAATGATTGCGGGCTTCGATGAGAGGGAGGATTCGGGTCTGGAAGAGAGCGCGGGGAGGACTCACGTCGAACGATGGCCCGGTCCCGATGGCGAGAGCCATAAGCTTGCTGTCCGGCGAGATGTAAAACAGCTCGCGACCGTCCCCTCGCCACCGCGGCTGATTGCCGCCGCCCGAAGACACTTGCCGGCGCTCGCGGGCTTCCGGAAAGCTCCGGATGAAGACCTCCGGGATTCCAGACTCGTCGGACTGATAGGCGAGCCAGCCGCCATCGGGAGACAGGCGTGCGCCGTACTGGCTGTATTTCGCTTGCAGGACCGGGCGGCTCTGCCCCGTCTGGAGGTCGCGCAACCACACGTCGGTGTGGGAGGTCCGCCAGTCGATGACCTCATAGAAGAGAAGGCGGCCGTCCCGAGACAAGTCATCGAGAGGAGAGAAGGCGGGCGCCCGGAAGAGGATCTTTTCCCCTCCCGCTCCGGCCGAGTCGCGAACGTAGACCTCACCTGATGGAAAGGCGCTGTAGACGATCCGGCCACCGTCGGCGCTCCAGAGAGGCGTTGCGGCGACGGTCGCCTGCGACGAGAGACGTAAGAGGCTTCCGCGTTCGACCTCGCCTGTCCAGATGGCGCCCGCGAGGCCTTCGAGATCGATCCGCGGCACGGCGAGCCGCCGCGCGTCGGGCGAGAGCGTGGGCTCCCAGTAGGCTCCGGGTGGACCGATCACCTGGAGCTCCCGACCCGCGCGGTCGTACAGCTGGAGCCGGCTCGCCGTCGCCCCGCCCGTCTGGTAGACCAGCAGGCCCGTATCGGAAGCGGAGACGGCCAGGGCCGCGGTCGCGACGCCGTTCCACCGGATCTGCTCGACGACGGGGAACGGTTCCCCGGTGATGACCCGTCTCCCCGCGTCGAAGCGCTGTCCCATCAAACGGTCCCCGCTGCGGTAGAGCAGGAAGCCCGGCGGCGCGTACGAGCCGCCTCCGTCGGTGGGAGTGAGACGGGTCGTCTCTCTCGACACGAGCGAAGCCACCCAGGCGCCGGAGGTCTTCGGATCGCCGCCGAGCACGAAGTAGAGGAAATGGGTTCCGTCCGGCAGGAAGTCCGGCCAGCGATTCGTCTCCTGCGGATGCGCGACCAGATGCGCGAGGCTCGTTGACCGTCCCCCGTTCTCTCCCACGCGATGCATCTCACCGCCGGCGTTGACCGAGAAGACGATCGTCCCGCGAGAGCCCCACGATCCGCCCCGCGGGTTGGGGGCGTCGCAGAGGATCACGGGGGATCCTCCGGAGGCATCGATCTTCGCGAGCTTTCCCTGGGCGAAGAAGGCGACGGAGCGCCCGTCGGGTGCCCAGAAAGGATACGCCGCGCCGTCGGTCCCTTCGAGGCGCCGCGCCTCGAGGGATTCGAGCGGACGAAGAAAGAGAAGATCGCGGCCGTCGGCAGTCGTGGCGACGAAGGCAAGCTTCCGTCCGTCCGGCGAGATCGCGGGCATTTCCTGAAACGCCGCCCCCGAAGGCGGAGGGATCGCGAACCGCAGGCGGTTGGGGGGCGGAGTGTTGCCGGACCGTTTCCCCAGAAGCAGGAGCCCGACAAACGCAGCGAGAAGCACACCCGCTGCCGCCCAGCCCGCAGCCCCTCGCGCGCGACCGCTTGCCGGCACGACTCCCGTCGCCGGCAGTTCCTCTTTGTCCCGCGCATCCTCGAGCTCGAGGACGAGGTCCCGGGCACTCTGCCAGCGCCTCTCCGGTTCCTTAGCCAGACAGCGTCGGACCACCCGTTCCAGCCCCGGCGGCGTCAGAGGTTGAAGGCCCGAGAGCGGGGGAGGCTCGGTGTGCAGGATCGCCCCGATGAGCGAGGCCTGGCTCGTCCCGGTAAACGCCTTCCTGCCCGCGGCCATCTCGTACAGAACGGCGCCGAACGCGAAGATGTCCGTCCGCGCGTCGGCCTCTTTTCCTTCCAGCTGCTCCGGAGCCATGTATTGGAGGGTCCCGAGGATCGTTCCCTCCTGCGTGAGATTCGGCGCCCCGGCCACTGTTGGAAGCGCCGTGTTCTCGGTGCTGGATGCCGGCTCGATCATCTTCGCCAGGCCGAAGTCGAGCAGCTTCACGCCCGACCGCGTGAGCATCACGTTGCCGGGCTTGAGATCCCGGTGGACAATTCCCTGCCGGTGCGCCCGGTCGAGCGCGTCCGCCATTTCGACGCCGCACCGAAGCGTCTGATCGAGCGGGAGTGGTCCTTTCGCCAGGCGCTCGGCGAGTGTCTCGCCTTCGAGGTATTCCATCACCAGGAAGTCGACGGGCCCCTCGCGGCCGACGTCGTAGATCGCGCAGATGTGCGGGTGCGAGAGCTGCGAGATCGTCTTCGCCTCCCGTTCGAACCGCTGGCGGACGGCCGGAGCAGCCGACAGGTGCGCCGGGAGAACCTTGACGGCGACGATCCGGTCCAGACGGGAGTCGCGCGCGCGGTAGACCTCGCCCATGCCGCCGGCGCCGACCGCCGCGAGGATCTCGTACGGCCCCAGCCGTGAGCCCGCGGCGAGGGTCATCGGGCGCCGTCGACCAAGAAAAGGTGCGAGTGCATGCGGCGCGTGGCGTAGCCGTAGACCTTCATGTCATCGGAAATCGCAATCGGCACGATCGCGAGGGCGCCGGTCAGGTCCGGGGGGCCGAAGGTCCGGAAGGGTTCCCGCTGGCCCGTCGCGACGTCGAGCTTCGAGATTATCTGGGGCACCTCCCAGGCGCGCCCGACGAGAAGAGCTTTTCCGTCGGGAGTCCACCGGACGACGGTGTCGTCCTCCGTGCCTGGAATGAGCTTCCCGTTGCCGCCCTCGGAGGGCAGAACTTCGAGTCCCCCCGGGCTGTCGACCACGATCTGGCGCCCGTCGGGCGAGACAAACCCATTCGAGGTGCCCTCCGGCGTCACGGGCCGCGGCTTCGGATCTCCGATTCCCTGCACATAGCAGCGCACCCCGCGGCCGCTTTCGTGTCCACAGAGAAGAATCCGGCCGCCGCCTGGAAAGAACTGAGCGCTTTCGTAGGTGACGACGCCTCCGCTCGGGATGGTGCGCGTCTGTCCGGCGCCCGTCGGGTAGATGACGAGCCGGTCGGGGTTCGTCGGAATGACTGCCAGCGCGAACTTCCCGTCGGCCGTGATGTCCGCCGCGGTTCCATCTCCGAGACGGACGGCGGGAGACCCGTCCGTGCCGCGCACGCAGGCGGAGTAGTACGCGCCGGCAGACGGGCTGTCCTCCGTGAAGAGGAGGGTCTTGCCGTCGGCGCTGAACGCGACCGGCCAGGTCAGCTCGAGCCAGGAGAGGTCGCGTTCCCGGTCGGAGCCGGGAGGCCGGACTGAAAGGTCCTTGAACTGATCGTCGCGACTCGTCGCCCACTGCCCCTCTTTCGAGACGTCGTGAATCGTCAGCCCGCCGGCGCTCTGGAGGGCAATGCGTCTCCGGCCCGAAAGGTCGACGGCGAAGATCTTGAACATGTTGTATCCGGCCCCGGCCGAGAAGACGATCTCCCGCCCGTCCTTTGACCACGCGAGGCCTTCTTCGCTCCAGTACCCGTCGGAGAGCGAGGTCTTCTTTCCCGACAGGTCCACGACGCCGACGCCGCCGCGGTCGTCGAACCGGATCGGATGCTCGAAGAACGCGATCCGCTTTCCATCGGGGGAGAATCGGATGTCGGAAAAGTAGCCGCCCGTCTCGAGCAGGACTTTTCCGAGCGGAAACTCGAGGCGGTCCTTGCCGCCGAC
>JBBQDF010000342.1:0-3915 GCA_038319475.1 Thermoanaerobaculia bacterium | reverse complement strand
TCTACCCGGAGGGTGGCGGCCAGGTCGCGGACCAGGGACTCTGGACCTGGGAGGGTGGCGAGGCGGAAGTCGAAGACACCCGACGGCCGCTTCCGGGCGTCATCGCGCATCGCGTTCGGGTGCTGCGGGGGAGCCTCGTGGCCGGTACGCGCATCGGGATGGAAATTCCGGAGTGGCAGCGCCGGCGCACTCAGGCCAATCACACCGGAACGCACCTTCTCCACGCCGCGCTGAGGCAGGTGCTCGGGGCCGGCGCCCGGCAGATGGGCTCTCTCGTCGCCCCGGACCGCATGCGTTTCGACTATGCGATCGCGACACCCCCGACGCCCGACCAGATCGCGGAGATTGAGCGGATCGTCAATGAAGCGGTCCTTCTCGACGCGCCGGTGTCCAAGGAAGTCATGACGATGGAAGACGCGCGGGGCAAAGGCGCGGACATGTTCTTCGGCGAAAAGTATGGCGAGCGCGTTCGCGTCGTATCGGTGCCCGGAGTTTCCGTCGAGCTCTGCGGCGGGTGTCACGTAAACCGAACGGGCGAGATCGGCGCCTTCAAGATCATTTCGGACAAGGGCCTCGCGGCCGGAGTCCGCCGCCTGGAGGCCGTGACGTCACTCGGTGCAGTCGAGCTGCTCCAGCAGGATGAGCGAGCCCTGAGCGAGATTTCGGCCGCGGCGCAGGCGCCACGGGAAGGCCTCCTCGCGCGGTGGCAGGAGAGGGAGGAGCGCCTCCGCGCTCTCGAACGCGAAGTCGCGTCGTTGAAGCTGAAGCTCGCGTCGGGAGACGGCGGCGGAGGAGCGTCCGAAACCACGGACGTCGACGGGATTCGGGTCCTGACGCGCATCGCGGCAGGGCTCTCGATCCCGGAGTTGCGTCATCTCTCCGACACGCTGCGTTCCCGCTTGAAGAGCGGCATCGTCGTCGTGGGCACGGCCCGGGACGGAAAGACCTCGGTCGTCGCGGCGGTCACGCCCGACCTTTCGCTGCGCATTCCCGCTTCCCGGGTGGCCGCGCGGATCGGAAAGGCGCTCGGAGGCAGCGGCGGGGGCAAAGCGGATCTCGCGCAGGCCGGCGGGAAAGACGAGGCCCTGCTTCCCGGGGCGCTGCGCGAGGCCGAAGTCGCGGTGCGCGAGATCCTCGCCGAGAGCGCGGGAGCGGCGTAAATTACGAACGTGGAACGGCTTAGCTAGGACCCGCCGAGCGAACCTCCGGCGTTATGTGCGCTGTCCGACAGGATTTCGGACCTGAAGGCGCTATACTTCCGCGCTCGCAATCTGAACAAATAAACAGCAGGAATAGATGAAACGACGCATCCTCCTCGCGCTCGCGGCGCTCGTTCCGTTCACCGGCATGGCGGCCGCCACGGTGCGCGTGGGTGTCAAGGATGGGAAGCACTTCATCTACAACGACGGGGTCGGTTCGTCCTCGCGCGAGTCGATCCATCGAAGCGATGCGTGGCTCGCGGCTCGCGTCGGAATTCCCTCCCTGTACGATGGGCTCATCGACCGGGCGTCGCGCGCGGCGTCGGTGGATCCGAAGCTCGTCAAGTCGGTCATGCTGATCGAATCGGCCTTTAATCCGTCGGCCGTTTCCCGCAAGGGCGCCCGCGGCCTGATGCAGCTCATGCCGCAGACCGCCGGCCAGTACGGGGTCCGGAACTCCTTCGACCCGGCCGAGAATATTTCCGGAGGCGCCCGACACCTCGCGTACCTGCTCGGCGTGTACAACGGAAGCGTCGAGAAGTCGCTCGCGGCCTACAACGCCGGGGAGGGCGCGGTGGCGCGCTACAACGGCATCCCCCCTTTCGACGAGACGCGTCTCTATGTGAACAAGGGTCTGACGGCCTATTACGGGAAGCCCACACTCGGCGGCGGTTTTGGCCGACCCGCGACGGACACCTGGAGGGTGGTCGGAAGGCCCGTCCGGGTCAGGCGCGACCGGAACAATCGCCCGCTCATCACGACGGAGCTGTCGGTCCGCTCCGGTCTGCGCAGTTAGAGTCGGCCAGGCGTGTCGCGCGCGACGACCGGCGAGGTGACGGCGGCGGAACAGGGAGTTTTCGTCGTTCATCTCGCGCGGGCCCGCAAGCTCCTCGATGAGGAGCGCTACGACGTCGCCCGCCAGGAGCTCGAGCTCGCGTTGCTCGCCCGGCCCGCCGACGAAGACGTCTTGAACCTTCTCTCGGTCATCGAGTTCAAGCGGGGCTACTACCACGAAGCGGCGCGCGCCTGTCGCGCGTTGCTCCAGAACAATCCGATCTCGGCGGTGCTCCACTCGAACCTCGGTCTCATTCTGTTCAAGGCGGGCGTTCTCGGCGAAGCCGAGCAGGAGCTCTCCCGCGCTGTGGAGCTGCAGCCGGATCACGTCCGCAGCCACCTCTACCTCGGCCTTCTCTACCGCATGCGCGGGAAGCTCGGCCTCGCGCTCGAACATCTGCGATATGCCGGCGCGAACCGCCTCGTGGTCGAGATCGAAGAAGCCCTGAGGAAGAACGCTCGTGAACCGGGCGCCCGGGTGTCGTCCCCCGCGCCCGCGCGATCGCTCCCGTCTCCGGCCGCGCTGAAACTGGCGGCGCCGATCGCGCCGGCGGCTTCGCCGGGGCCTGCGTCCGCGGGAGAATCCGCGGCCAGTGACGAGCCTCAGGGTCTTCTCGCGCCCGTTCGAGCTGACGACGAAACTGCGGCGCGTGAATCCGCTCCGGTTCCCGTGGCGGCGCTTCCCCCGACGCTCGAGATACCCGATGCGGTGGAAGCGCCGGAATCCGAAGCGGCCGCCGCCCCGATGACTTCCGCCCCCGCCGCCCGCGCGTTCGAGGAATTGGATTCATCGATACAAATGAAAGCGGAAGCGGAAGCGGAAGCGGATCGCATACCCGTCTCCGATCTGATCCTCGCGCCCTTCCCGGAAGCCGAGCGGGTCGACGACCCTGCTTTCCTGCCGTCGGAGCGATCCGCCGGGACTGTTCGTTCGGAGCCACCCGGTCCGGAGCGAGTCCCTCCCGTTCGCGAGGAGAACGGGGAGGCGACGCTCCCGCCCGGCCCCGTTTCCCCGCGGGAGCTCTCCGGGCCGCTGTCTCCGGGGTCCCGGGTCGCCGCAGCGTCCGCGGCCGCGGTCCGGCCGAAAAGCGTGGCCCCGGAAGAAGAGTTGTTGCGCCGGCAACCGACCGCGGAAGGCGCGCCCGACGGCGCTCCGTCCCATGACGAGATCGAGTCGCATCCCCTTTTCCTCGTGCGCCCCGAAGGCGGGCTCGAGATCGCGTCGCGCGGCGTCGTGTACGTGCGCAAGGGCTCGGTCGTCTGGTACAGCGGCAAAATGCGGTTCTCCTCCGAGTCGACCTTTCGCGGCACGCGCCTCGAGAAGATCCTCAGGGCCGACGGCCGCGGTTACCTTTTCGTCAACGACCCGGGGCGGCAGGCGTACCGCCGGGACATGAACGGGCAGGCGCTCTTCCTCGAGGGAAGCCGTGTGCTGGCGCTCGACCACGGCCTCTCGTTCCGGCTCGATCCGATCCAGGATTTCCGGATGAACCGCCGCGTCGACATCCTGAAGATCTCGGGTCGCGGAAGCGTCATTCTCTCGGTGGGCGGGCCGCTCCTCTCCCACGAGGTCACGCCCGAGTTTCCGCTGAACGTCTCGTCCCGGGACCTCGTGGCCTGGACCGGAGATCTCGTCCCCTCGGTGCTCGAGGACCGCTTCCTCGAAGAAGTCATGATGCCCGACATCGGCAGCGCCCCGAAGATTCGCTTCGAAGGCCGCGGTACCGTCATGACGGAGCCTCCCCGTCCGCGCCGCCGCGCCTCGGACCTCTCCCGCGCCCCCGACTCCGACCGCCGGTCTTAGCGCCCTCTGACCCGTGCCGTCGTCAGGGCGACGGGGACGCCGTGCCGGCGCCATCGGCCTGCTGGGCGGCGCCGACGA